>JAZOCP010000154.1:0-14874 GCA_045596585.1 Eubacteriales bacterium | reverse complement strand
AAATTGAAATAATCCAAAGAAACGTATAGTCAGAGATAGTGTTTATATGCTTTGTTATCGGGTCGCAACCACGCAAAATGCGAATTGTTCGCCTTACTATATCTTTGTCATTGTATAAATAGTAATTTACAAGGTTTGTTTGGTATGCATCCCCCGACCAAACCCAACGGTCGCGCTTAATTCCGTCAAAAAAGCCCTCGCGTGAGTTTAGTAGCATTGTGTATGCACAGGTCTTGTAAATTGTATTAATTAGCTCACTTTCACACTCAAAATTGCCCTTATTTTCAAGTGGTAGATATTCAAAGTCAAGCTCGGCTAAAGCATCCTTTTCTTCTGGCACAAAGATATATCTAAACGCAACTGGCTCACTTGTAAAGCTTTTGCCATTTGTATTTAAGCCTATTTGACAAAACTGAACATCAAGTGCCTCCTCTATGCTTTCGCCTAATGCCACAAAGCGCTCCCTTCCGCCAAGGTTAGTTAAGGTAATCTTTCCAAAAACCTCCTTGCCAAAGTCAAAAAGGACGCCCCCATTTACCTCTTTTTTGGACACAGGGTACATTTTTTTGTATAAAAACTTAAATATTTCAGGGTTGTCACTTGGGTCGCTATAATAATCACTATACCCTGCGTGCCTACCCCTTTTGTCGTCTGCGCCCCCAACTATGTAGGTGCGGTCAGTTTTAAAGACGTTTCCTTTTACGTAAAACGCAGGGAATGAGTCTTTTTTAAAGCCCTGTAAACAAACTGTGTGCTTGCCAGCCTCAAGTCTAACGCGTGAGCCAGCTGGGTATGATTTGCCATCGACAACCATATTTGCTGTGTCGGTGTTTGAGTAAAACTCTAACTCCTCTGGCTCGTTTATTTCTGCGGTTTTTTCTAAAATCGCATTTTTTTGTGGTGAGTCAACGCGCCACATTGGGTAGTAATATACGCTTTTTCGCTCACCACCCTCGTAGGTTCTTGTCGTGGTGCGCCTATTATGTAGTAGCATTGAGTGATAAAGCTCAAAGCTACCTGGATGCCAAATCCATTTTGCTTTTTCCATTTAAAGCTCCTTATATTCAAATGATATAAAATCTGCGTGATTACGTTTTCCTGTTAGGTCTTGACAGCACATGCCGATAAAGGTGCCTGTATGCCCCTCGTGACCTATTAAGCCATACGCCTCGTCACTTAAATTTGAAGAGTCAAGTGTGCCACCTATGCCTTTAAAATTCTCCCCGTCTAAGGAGTATGAAAACTCAAGGCTTAGCCTGTTTATTTTTGCATTTAGCCAAACCTTTTTATTTTCTCCTATAAGCACCCTATATTCCTTGATAGGATTATAGAATTTTAGGCTATCGCGCACGATAATTCTAAGCGCATTTTCGCCCGACTCCTCATCGCGTGACATATATAAATAAAAGAAATTAAAGGTGTCGTAAAAAACAGTAAGTCCAGCCATTTCTTGAAGAGTTTTGGGGTCGAATTCAAGCTCCGTGGTTGCCTCGGCACAAAATGCATCAAGACGTCTTGCAACCATGCTTTGCTCATTTGGTGAGGTTATTGCTTCTTTTCCGTACAGTCTTAGTGACTTGCCTGTTAAGGTGCCTATTTTTTCAAGCGGCAGTCTTAGTGTTTTATAGTGCAGTGGTAATTCTTCACCATTAAACACGTCTTTTTGGGGCTTTGGTGGGAATTTCACCTCGTCAAGTGCCGAATAATATTCCTCTGGTGGTACTTCTCCACCATTTTCAAGCCTTAGCCAACCATTTTCCCATTTCACAGGGGCAATACAGGTTTCACGTCCTAAAATTGAGCATCCAAGTCCCCAATCTACTAACCTTCTATCTCTTATGGGTCTTGCACAAAGATACGCTACGTAGCCTTGTCCATTTGGCGCTTCTATGTATGATGCGTGGCCTGTCCTTTGCATATATTTTTCGGGGTTGTTTCTTGTGGTTAAAAGAGGCATAGGGTCGCTTTCATACTCGCCAAACAATTCTCTCGAACGGGCAAGGCGCACACCGTGATTATACATTGTGCCACCTTCGGCAACCATTAAATAATAATAGCCATCTCTTTTATACATATGTGGCGCTTCGGTAGCACCAATTTCTGTACCACGATATATAGTTTTTACATCACCAACCAGCTTTTTAGCCACAAGGTCGTACTCTTGGATTAAAATTCCTGCAAAGTCGTGCTTTTCCATACGGTGGTCCCAACGCATATTAAGTAGGTACTTGTTGCCATCGTCATCGTGGAAAAGGGAGGGGTCAAAGCCACTTGAATTAAGATAAATTGGCTCACTCCACTCACCCCATGGGTCAGTTGTGGTAACTAAATAGTTATGGGTGTCCTTAAATATACCGTGAAAATTCTTGACGTTGGTATAAATCAAATAAAACACACCATTATCATATGAAATACATGGCGCCCACACGCCACCAGAATTCGGATTTCCTTGCATATCGAGCTGACTTGTACGTCTAAGCGGACATGGCATTTGCTCCCAATTTATAAGGTCACGTGAGTGGTATAGCTCTACACCCCCAAACCATTGAAAGGTTGAGGTTGCAAGATAAAAGTCGTCCCCTACGCGTAAGATACAAGGGTCAGGGTGAAAGCCAGTTAATACTGGATTATTTTTTCTTAACATATATACCTCGCTCTTGCTCAATTAATCCCGTTGTCACTTCGTGACACCTCTCTCTGTTCAAGGGGCACCTTTACAAAGGAAAGCACGCGAACTCCTTGAGCGTTAGCATTATTTTTATTTTATAGTATCGGCAAACCAAGTGTTGCCTTGCTTTGTGTACCAGTTAAAGGTGACTTCCTCTCCGTTTAATAGGTATCTTTCGGGAGTTGTAGTTTCCATCCAGTCAAGAGGTATAAACTCGTCAGCTTGATAGGATGCAACCTTGTATGCCTCCCTTAATTCCTCAAGCTCCTTTTCATTTAAAATGCCTGGCTTACAGGAAACAAATAATGGGGAGCCACTTCTTGAAAGTGCAAATAGCCACTCCTTATTTTGCTCCCAGGAAATAGCTCCTGTAATGCCAACACAGTCGGCATCGCACATAAAGAACGCACCATTTTGGCAATTTCTAAATGATAAGGTGTTTACACCCATTTTTGCTGTTCTTGACCACTCAAATCCACTTGTGTCATCACCTGTGCGGTTGAGCTGATGTAAGCCTGCACATAAGTGACCGATACAGTTACAGCCGATAATGATGGCGCCATTTGAGTTTTCTTTAATGGTTTTATAAAAGTTCTTTACAATTTCAGCGCTTGTTTTTGTCTTATCATAAAATCCCCAGTTGTCCCAAGTGATTTTGTCACGCATTTCAAAGCCCCACCAGCCAAAAATATCAAAGGTGGAAAAGTCGTGCTTGATTAGCTCATAGCCCCACTCTTTAGTTAACCTTCTTGTTGTTTCGGCAACGTACTCAAGCACCTCTGGGTGTGATGGGTCAAAGACCTTATTGTGTCTTTCAAGGTACCAATATTCTGGCTTTTCTATCTTTCTTTGGGTGTTGTCGCGTCCGTTGATTAGGTAGCGTACCCAAATGCCAGGGCGCACACCAAGCTCTCTCATTTTATCGGCAAGTCCCTTCATATCAGGGAACCTTTCGTTTCCTATGTGCCAAGGCGCATCTACTGAGTTTGGTTGCCATCCATCATCAATTACCATATATGGTATGTTTGGTAGTCCCTCGCACATATTTGCAACAAGCTTTGTGTCCTCAATAATTTCCTCATGTGAGCTTTTGCCATATGCATAATACCAGTTGTTTGAGCCATATACCTTGTTTTTTGGCAAATATGGGTTAGGAGAAAGCACCTTGCAAAATTCCTGTAACGCCTTATATGCACTAATTTCTCTGTATTCTGAGAAAACAACCGTTGCACACTCTAATTTTCTACCATTTAGCTGTGTTGGGTTTCCACCATTTCTTATATCAAGCCAAAGGGTAACTCCCTGTGTGTCGTATTGCCAAAAGCACATTGCATTTGGCTGTACCATAACGCCAAAGCACTCTGTAAATCTGCCCCTATAATCAAGGCTTGAGTCGCTTCCATTTGATACTGCCATATACCAAGGCATTGTTCTTTCTGGGCGAATTGTTTCCCATTGTAAATCGCCATAGCCACGCTCATAAGCATCGCCAAGCACCTTTACATCCTTGCGCATTTCGTTATTCCAACGTAGCTGTAAGTAGCGCGCACCACCCTTATATGAGGTTGCATATACCACTAAAGCATCGCCATTTATATCAAGCCAAATTTCGGCATCATCACCCTTTAGGTGTGAATTAATCTCACTGTTAAAAAGCTCCTCCTTCTTATCACCATAAAAGCATACATAATCAGGAATTTTTATTTTCATTAGTCTCTCCTAATAAATAAGATTTCAAGATGCTTAGCATCTTGTACAGTTTCATTCTACCATAGTTTAAGTTTAAAGTAAAGATATTTTTGTTGACCCGCTAACCTCTTTGTGATACAATAAAAGCAAGCGAGGTGATTTTAGTGAAATTTATCTTTGCATCAGACTCCTTTAAGGGCTCACTCTCGAGTGAAAAAACAGGAAAAATTCTTGAGGAGTGTCTAAAAAACGAGATACAGGGTGCCACCTTTGAGCAGTTTTTAATAGCAGACGGGGGCGAGGGCACGCTCGAGGCTTTTTTGTCACGAGGCGAAGGCAAAAGAGTTTATCTAAGGGTAAACGACCCACTCTTTAGAGAGATTGATTCTTATTATATCGTAATGGGAAATCGCGCAATTATCGCACTTAGTGAGGCAAGTGGACTTCCTCTTTTAAAAAAGGAGGAGCAAAACCCACTAAACACAACTACCTATGGCACTGGCGAGCTTATTTTACACGCACTTAAAAGTGGCTACCGCGATATAGTTGTCGCAATTGGTGGCAGTGCTACAAATGATGGCGGTATAGGTGCACTTAGCGCCCTTGGTGTTAAGTTTCTTGACAAAAATGGCGAGGCTGTTTTACCTGTTGGTGCATCTCTTGGTAAAATTGAAGTAATTGATGCCTCTTCCCTTTGTAAAGAGGCAAGGGATGCCAGATTTACTGTAATGTGTGATGTTGAAAACCGCTTGACTGGAAAAGGCGGTGCTACATATGTTTATGGCCCACAAAAGGGTGCTAACCCCGAGGCGCTACAAATACTTGAGACCGGTATGGAAAACTATTGCAGTATCATAAAAAGCACCTTTAATATAGATGCAAATGAAATTATCGGTGGTGGTGCAGCTGGTGGAATTGGCGCAGGACTTTCTGTTTTTCTTGGCGCAAAAATGAATTCTGGCATAGATACCCTACTTGATATTTTAGACTTTGACTCCCACCTTAAGGGCTGTGACTATGTTATCTCTGGCGAGGGTAGAATTGATTTCCAAAGTGCCTGTGGCAAGGTAATTTACGGAATTGGCAAGCGCTGTTTAAAATATGGCGTGCCTCTTATTTGTATTGCCGGCTGTCTTGGTACAGGTTACGAGTCAGTTTATGATATAGGTGTTAAAAAAATATACACCTTAGTTGGCAATGGAGTTGATGAAAAAACCGCAATTTCCGAGGCTGAGCGCATTTATAGGGAACGCGCAAAACAACTTTTTTCCGAGCTAAATAAGTAAAAAAGAGCGACACGTGGTCGCTCTTTTTTACTTTGAAGAATTATTGGCCAAGCATATCCTTAGATAGCTTTACAACCTGGAAAGATGTGCTTGAGAAAACATACATAAAGTCGCCAATCCAAACTGCCCTCATGCTTGAGAGTTCACCCGACATATTAATATTTATTATTTCCTCAATTTCTTCACCATTGTAGTGGAGTACAATGTATCTATTTGGGTTTTCGCTATTCCTGTCATAAACTCCAAGACCGAATAGCCCTGCTTCTCTATTTATATAGTATGATTTATACTCTGTTGAATAATTACCATTTACTATATAGTAGTCAACCGAGACAATCTTATCGCCGTCCTCTTTATATGCCTCAAGCTTGAAGTTTCTATTTGAGTCAACGCCGACTCCAAGTAGGTCACTACCAAACTCGATAAGTGAGGTTGAAAAGCCTGATATTGTGCCTGTTTTCTTTACTGTGATATTTTCTATATCTTGTAAATCGAACATAAATACAGGGTCGGTCACCTCTATTGCGGTACAAACATACACTAAATACTTATCAAACGTTACTGAGCGCACGGTTTCACCATCTGGTGCAAAGCCCTCAACACTTGTAACAGGAGTAAGGTCAAGCTGGTCTAAAACATACAAGCTTGCGTTAGTTGGTGTTTGGCTTAAATATTTTCCGTTTTCGTCATATTTGGTGTATTGAGTTGTTGTGACAACCCTTAAAAAGCCATCATATTCGCCAAGTGAATATCTGTCCTTAATATAGCCATCTACTCTTGCATGTCCCCATACAACAAGGCTACCATCCGCATATGATACTCTTAAAATATCAGTTACAGTCTTTTTTACATTGTTTACAACTACTGTTTCTCTCTTAGTTAGATAAATACTACCATCTGTTACATAAATATCTCCGTCATATGAGAGATACGCACCCGCCTCGTTTACCTTTAGAGTCTTTTGTTCAAGACGGTGAATTAATAAATATGTTGTATCGCTATAATTACCTAAGTGAATATTCTCTTCCTTAAATAGCTCAAAGCCCTCGCCATCGCTATATTGTGGAACTGCTAAATTCTTTATGCTTGCATAGTGCTTTGTGAAAACAAATATCTCGTCATCGATTACGCGTGAGGACTCGTATCTACCATAAAGTGTTGCTACATTTACAAGATAAATGTCCGCTGGGTCCTCTACATTTAATGAAACCATCATTGTAATTGGCACAAAAGTGGTTTTTGTTTCACCTTGTATTAAGAAATTACTTCCTACTAATAAGGTAACCACCTTGCCATCACGAGAGAGATACATTTCTTTGGCGGTACCACCAAAGCTTCTTTCGCTGTCATCATTTATTATGCTTGTTTTTTCTGTTACGGTGCTTACAATCTTGCTTATATTTGCTGTACCAACGCACTCAGAAAGTGAGCCATTAATTGAATAAACAGATAGTAAATTTCCACGTAGGTAGTAGATATAAGAGGATGAGCGCTTGATTATATCGCCCTCAATAACGCCCGCACTTTGTAGGTCTGTGGTTTCGTAGTAGTCATCTTTTTCCACTAAGCTACTATCTTCGTTCTTATCCTCAAAATCTTCCCACTCGTCATTTTCATCCCCAAGGCTATTTTCTAAGTTCTCCTTGCCTGATTCTTCAATCTTGTCCATTGCATCCTCAATAGATTCGTCGTCTGGGTCAATGATAATACCTCCCATATCAAAAATGTCTTCTCTTTTTGAAATCAGCTCGCTTATTGCATCAATTACATCTTTATATTCGTTTGGGAAAAATGTTTTAGGAGAGGAAACTGTCAGCTTTGCTTCAGTTCCACCCAATTGTCCAAAATAAAGGTCATAATAGTTTTGGGTGTGTGGGTTATTCTTTTCTGACTGAATTTGTTCAATTGCGTCCTTTATTTGTTGGTCCTTCTTATCAAGTGCGCTTTCCATATCGCCAATTCTATTTCCCAATACTATAGTTGGTATAAGGGCAACCGCTGGCAATATTGCTATATTAAAGATAAGTAAAAAGCAAACCGCCATGCCGAGAATTTTTACCCATAGCGACTTGTTACCTATTGCAAGCTTCTTTTTAGAAGGGTCCGCTTCGCTAAGAATTTTCTCGTCAATCAAGCCAAGCATTTTATGAAGGTCATTTTTCTTCATGCTCATCCTCCTCGTATCCGTAATCCTTAAGGTGCTTTTTGAATTTAGCACGTAGCCTTAATAAAATCACCTTAACGTTTGATTCATTTAGTAAATTGTTTTTTGCTATGTCCTCTATTGAGCACATATAGAAATATCTTTGTACAAAAACTATTCTTTTTGTCTTGTCAAGAGAGTATAAAAAGCTATTTATACATTCCTTCATAACAAGCTCATCCTCTGGCGCTTTTCCACCATCAGATATTACAGCCTCAAGCTCCTCTAAGCTAAGCGCCTCGTTTTGTGTCTTTCGCTTTTTTGCACTTGACTCATTATATTTATCGAGTGCTAAATTTCTTGCAATTTTTGAAAGATACGCACCAAGCTTTTCGGGCTTTTTGGGGGGAATTGAGTTCCAGGCACGAGTATATGTATCATTTACACACTCCTCGCTGTCCTCAGGGCATGACAAAATATTATTAGCGATATAGTAAATAAGCTTTCCATACTTATCGCTTGTTTCCTTTATTGCAGACTCGTCGCGCTTAAAATAAAGCTCAACTATCTTATTGTCATCCATGTTGTCACCCCCTCTGTTATCACTTTTAAAAGTGTTTTAGGCCTTTTGACTT
This sequence comes from Eubacteriales bacterium, assembly GCA_045596585.1. GTDB lineage: Bacteria > Bacillota > Clostridia > Oscillospirales > CAG-272 > RGIG2000. The sequence goes on along the minus strand of JAZOCP010000154.1, from coordinate 6,453 downwards.
TGTTTTACTCTCGTCAAACATAATAACGGGTTTTAGATACAAAAGGTTACACTTTATTTTAACATTTTTTAGAAAAATTTGCAACTATGATATATTTATGGGGCTTTTCTGCCATTTGAAAACAAAAAGGGACACCGTTTAGCGCGATACTCTTAACGGAGTATCGCGCAGTCAAATCCGTCTGCGACGGGTGAAATCCACCTTTGGTGGATGAAATCGCCTTTGCGATGAAATCCTGCTTCGCAGGGTTGCGTTTAGACGGATTTGATTTCATCCAAGGTTTATCCTTGGATTTCATCTGAGTGAAGCGAAGATTTCATCGTGGTGCAACCACGATTTCATTAAACAAACAGAAAAGAGAGAACTTTTCGGCTATAAACCGATTTGTTCTCTCTTTCTGTCGTTATAAGAACCTGCTACGCAGAACCTTGTTATTTGCTTCGCTCATAATAAGGGGTTGGGCGAAGTTACTATGTAACTTTTTGCCCATATTTGTGTTTGACTAGTCAAATGCGATGCTTGCACTTAGCGTGATTTCCAAAATTCTCCGCTAAGAACATCACCGTTTGGTGTCCCTTTTAGCTTTTTTTGATTGTTCGTGTTTTCGATTTTACCCGTTCTGACTGCCTCTACTATTTAGCTTTTGTTTCGCAATATAAACAACGATACTCGCGCGCTTCCTCATCCGTCAGCTTGAAAATTTGGTCAAGCTCCTGCTCACAAGAGGTAATACATCTTGGATTTTTGCAGGAAATAACATTTTTAAGCTCCTTTGGTAAGGAAACACCATACTTATCTACAGTTTTTCCTTCCTTAATTATATTAACAGTTGCACATGGGTCGATATAGCCGATAATATCGGTGTTTAATTCTATCTCGCCATCTATTTTAATAATGTCCTTTTTGCCTGTCTTTTTGCTGTTTACGTTTTTCATTATCGCAACAGGAATTTCAAGCTTGCCAAGGTTTAAAAGTGCATAAAGCTCCTCACCCTTGCCGGCGGTTATATGGTCGATAACTATACCATTTTTGATTTCTTCAATTTTCATATGTTACCTCCCTTATTTAATGCCAAGTAGCATTAGAATTAATGCCATACGCATATATTTTCCGTTTAGCGCCTGTTCAAAGTAGTGTGCGCGTGAGTCAGAGTCAACCTTTACGCTAATTTCATTAACCCTTGGTAGTGGGTGCATAATAGATAAATCGCTCTTTGCGTTTACTAATTTTGCAGGGTCTAAGATATAGCTGTCCTTTAAGCGTAGGTAGTCCTCCTCGTTAAAGAAGCGCTCCTTTTGTACTCTTGTCATGTAAAGAATATCAAGCTCTGGCATTGCGGAAACTAAATCCTTAGTTTCTATATATTCCTTGCCTGCCTTTGTAATTTCGTTCTTTACATAGCTTGGCACTCTTAATTCCTCAGGGGAAATAAGCACGAATTTAATGCCCTCGTATCTGTTTAGTGCATTAATTAGTGAATGCACAGTTCTGCCAAATTTAAGGTCACCACAAAGACCAACGGTTAAATTGTTAAATCTACCCTTTTTACGCTTAATGGTAAGTAGGTCAGCAAGAGTTTGTGTTGGGTGGTTGTGACCACCATCACCTGCGTTTACTACTGGAATAGATGCGTTCATTGACGCAACAAGTGGTGCGCCCTCCTTTGGGTGACGCATAGCTATAATATCAGCATAGCATGAAATCATCTTTGCTGTGTCAGCAACACTTTCTCCCTTTGCACTTGATGAGCTTTGTGCCTCGGAAAATCCGAGTACATTTCCACCAAGCTCATACATAGCAGCCTCAAAGCTAAGACGTGTTCTTGTTGAAGGCTCAAAGAATAAGGTTGCAAGCTTCTTGCCCTTACATTTTTCGCTATACTTTTGTGGATTTTCAATTATATCAAGCGCTGTTTCAATTAAAGAATCAATTTCTTCAACGCTTAATTCTTTTATATCAATAAGACTTCTCATATTTACTCCATGTTTTAGATTTTACAAAAGGCTCCTTTGTAAAGGGAGCTGTCAGCAAAGCTGACTGAGGGATTCTTCTACCAAGCTATCAATATAACGACACACATGCAAAAAATTGTCCCTAATTTCATAATTTGGAATTCTTATCACATTTAACCCAAGTGATTTTAGATAATCTGTTCTTTTTTGATCGTTTTCGCTTTCTTTCTCAAGTCCGTGATGCGAACCATCAAGCTCTATAACCAAGTTAGCCTTAGCGCAATAAAAATCTACTATATAATTCCCTATAATTTTTTGCCTCGAAAATTTTACAGGATATTTTCTTAAAAAATCATACCATAAGTGCTTTTCTTCGGGTGTCATATTCTTTCTTAGCACCTTTGCCAAGTGAACATTGTTTTTATTATGATTATATTTCATAGACAAATCCCTCCGTCTGCCTATGGCAGCCACCTCTTCTAACGCACGCCCTACGGGTGCCTTTTCAAAGGAGGCTTTTATTTATGCGCCATATACCTCAAGGTATTTCTTTATTCTTGCTATGTTTTCTTCGTTTGCAGAATCCTCGCTTAGGTACTCAATAATATCGTAAACGTCAACAACTGAATATACTGGGAAGCCAAATTCCTCCTCGATTTCAACCATTGCGCCCTTTTCGCCCTTACCCTTTTCCTTGCGGTCAACCATTACAAAGCAAGCGGCAACCTTTATGCCCTCTACGCTCTTCATAATTTCCATAGTTTCACGGATAGCAGTTCCCGCTGTAATTACGTCCTCAACGATAACTACCTCCTCGCCTGCCTGTGGCTTGTAGCCTACAAATACGCCACCCTCACCGTGGTCCTTAGCCTCCTTACGGTTAAAGAAGAAAGGTAGATTTAAGCCCTCCTTAGCAAGTGCAATTGATGTAGAAACTGCAATTGAAATTCCCTTGTATGCAGGGCCATAAAGTGCAGTTTGCTTTTTGCCTATTTTATCAAAATATGCCTTAGCGTAGAACTCGCCAAGCTTAGCAATATTTTCGCCTGTTTTAATCTCGCCTGCGTTAATAAAGTATGGAATTTTTCTACCACTCTTAGCGGTGAAATCACCAAACTTTAAAACTCCTGCGTTTTGTAAAAACTGTATAAATTCTCTCTTGTATGCTTCCATTTTTAATTTCTCCTTAATTAAATGAAATGTGCTATCGCACTTGAAACGTTGCTATGCAACCTGAAATAAAATGAATCCTATGCTCTAAAGAGCATTTCATGCTTGCCATAACAAGCATTTCACGACCTGTAGGTCATTTCACGAATTCCCTTGTGGATTCATTTCATTCAGAATTCGTTAGTCAACGAATTCTGTTACGCAACGTCTGTATGCTGCAACTGGGTCAAGAGCTGCTGTAATTGGTCTGCCTACTACGATATAGTCTGAGCCGATTTTCTTTGCCTCGGCAGGTGTCATAACTCTTACCTGGTCACCCTTGTCGCCATCTGCAAAGCGTACACCTGGGGTAACTGTAACAAAGTCACTACCACATACATTGTGTACCTTTTCTGCCTCGAGTGGTGAGCAAACGATACCTGCAAGACCTGCCTTCTTTGCGTTTTGCGCATAGTGCATAACTACCTTGTCAATTGGTTCGTTAATAAGAAGGTCGCTCTTCATTCGTTCCTCACTTGTTGAGGTAAGCTGTGTAACTGCGATAAGAATTGGGCATGTGCCATCCTCACGCTTTAAGCCCTCAAGTGCTGCCTCCATCATTGCAATAGTACCACTTGCGTGTACGTTTGTCATATCTACATCAAGGCGTGAAAGCACTGCCATCGCCTTTTTAACTGTATTTGGAATATCGTGAAGCTTCAAATCAAGGAAAATCTTATGTCCTCTCTTCTTAATCTCACGTACGATGTCTGGGCCCTCTGCATTGAATAGCTCCATACCGATTTTTACAAAAGGCTTTTCGTTTTCAAATTTGTCGAGGAAATTAAATACGTCCTCCTTGCTTGCAAAGTCACAAGCTACAATTACGTCCTTTCCCATTAATGTGCTCCTCCTATAATATCTTTTAAATTTTTTATACCGTATTTTTCCATTACACGAGGTAAATCTTCAATGATTTTTGGACACGCATATGGGTCAACTAAGTTTTGTGCGCCAACCTCAACTGCACTTGCGCCCGCAAGCATCATTTCAATTACGTCCTCGGCTGTGGCAACTCCACCACCACCAACTATTGGAATTTTAACTGCATCATAAACCTGATATACCATTCTTATCGCAACAGGCTTAATTGCAGGACCTGAAAAGCCACCCATTTTGTTTGCAATTACAGGCTTTTTGGTCTTTAAATCTATCTTCATGCCGAGAAGTGTATTAATTAGGCTAATACCGTCAGCGCCAGCCTCCTCACATGCCTTGGCAATTGATACAATATCTGTTACGTTAGGAGAAAGCTTTACAATTACTGGCTTACTTGTTACAGCCTTTACTGCTCTTGTTACCTCAGCCGCTGCCTCAGGGGAAGTACCAAAGCTCATACCACCACCATGTACGTTTGGACAGCTAACGTTTACCTCAAACCAGCCAATTTGCTCCTCGCTATCAAGCATTTTTACTGTGTGAACATATTCCTCAACTGAAAAGCCACTTACATTTGCCATAACAGGCTTTTTAAAGCATGCTTTAAGCTTAGGAAGCTCGTTCTTTATTACATTATCAACACCTGGGTTTTGTAGTCCGACAGAGTTAATCATTGAGTTTTCGCACTCTGCAATTCTTGGGGTAGGGTTGCCAAAGCGCGCGTCCTTTGTTGTGCCCTTGAAGGAAAAGGAGCCAAGGCAATTTATATCATAAATCTCTGCAAATTCATAGCCGAAGCCAAATGTACCTGATGCAGGAATTATTGGGTTATCAAGCTCTATACCACAAAGCTCTGTCTTTAAGCTTACCATATAATTTCCTCCTTTTCAAGCACAGGTCCGTCCTTGCAGATGCGCTTATTTCCGTATTTTGTTTTGCATGAACATCCCATGCACGCACCAAAGCCACAGCCCATTCTTTCCTCAAAGCTATATTGACCACTTGTTGTGCTCTTGTTATATACTGCCTTAAGCATTGGCTCTGGTCCACAGGTATATATATAAGTGTAGTCTATTTTATCAAATGCATCAGTTACAAAGCCCTTTATACCATATGTGCCATCTACTGTTGTAACGTAGGTATCAGCGCCAAGTGCTTTAAACTTGTCCTCGTAAAAGATTTCGTCCATTGAGCCAAAGCCAAGAACAACGCGTGGCTTTTTGCCCTCATTAACTAACTGCTTGCAAAGCTCATACATAGGGGGTACGCCTGCGCCACCACCAACTAAAAGTGGCTTGTCCCCACTTTTTGAAAGGTCGTAGCCATTTCCAAGACCTGTCAGGGTCCAGATTTCTTCCCCACCCGTCATTTCGCTCATTTTTTCAGTTCCCTTGCCAACCACCTTATAAATAAGCGTTAGCGTATCACCCTCTACCTCGCAAACCGAGATAGGACGGCGAAGGAAAAAGCCATCAAGCTTTAAATTTACAAAAGCACCTGCTTTTATTCCCTCAGTATCGCCCTTTAGCACCATTTCATAGGTGATTTTTGCGATTTTTTCGTTTTTGATTACCTTAAATAAAACGTCCTTCACTTCTATGCTTCCTTTTTAATTATTTTCACTATCGTTTTTATCATTTTTCATCAAGTGGCTCGCCTTCTAAAAAAATGCCCTCTTTGATTTCGCCATTGGCATATGTAATTTTGCAATAGCCGTTCATTTCTCCGCTTACAAAGTCACCCTCGTAAACTGTTCCATCTGCATCTTGCTTTTTGACAATGCCATGTGGCTCTCCAACTAAAAACTCACCTTCTATAATGGTGCCATCCTCATATGTCTTTTTGCCATTGCCATGAAGAACACCACCAAAAAATTCGCCCTCTAACAAAAGCCCATATGCCCAAGCTATTTTGCCCTCTCCGTGTAGCATATCACAAAAGAAATCGCCCTCGTGAACAGTTCCATCTATCCAAGTCCACTTTCCCTTGCCATGCTTCTTTCCGTCAAAGAAGTCGCCCTCATAAATGGCGCCATTTTTGGATGTGAGCTTGCCCTTGCCATGTGGCTTTCCATCCTTTACTTCGCCTTCATAAATAGAGCCATCTTCGTAATTTATAATAGTCGTAGCTCCCTCTGTGCTGTCAATATTTATATCAAGCAGTCTTCCATCTATAAATATGCCCTCTTTGGTGTTACCATCGGCATATGTTATTTTTCCCTTGCCATAAAGCTGACCATTTACAAATGTGCCCTCGTAAATATCGCCACCCTCGGAGGTATATTTGCCCTCTCCGTGTAAAATCCCATCTAAAAAGCTACCCTCATATACGTCATCGTCAAACACAGATAGCTTTCCGAGTCCTGTAATTTTACCATTTGCGCTCTCACCCTCGTAGGTGTCGCCCCCCTGTA
>JAZOCP010000153.1:0-4679 GCA_045596585.1 Eubacteriales bacterium | reverse complement strand
ATCCGCAAGGCTGCTGAAATGGCAGAGAGCGACAAGGCATCAGACGAATTCAACGCGGCTGCAAAGGCTTACCTTGATACAAAGGACGATGGTAAGGCAAACGAAACAGCTACTAAGGCTCTTATCGTAGAGCTTGAAAAGGCTGAGGCACAAGGTTGCCCAGTAGCTAAGGAAGTTCTCGCTGACAAGACATACCTCTCAAAGAAATCCGTATGGATCTTCGGTGGTGACGGTTGGGCTTACGATATCGGCTTCGGTGGTCTTGACCATGTACTTGCATCTGGCGAAGACGTAAACGTAATGGTATTTGATACAGAGGTTTACTCTAACACAGGTGGACAAGCATCTAAGGCTTCTAACCTCGGTCAGGTTGCACAATTTGCTGCAGCTGGTAAGGCTATCGGTAAGAAGAACCTTGCTGAAATCGCTATGTCATATGGCTATGTATATGTAGCTCAAATCGCTATGGGCGCTGACCCAGCACAAACAATCAAGGCAATAGCTGAGGCTGAGGCTTATAAGGGTCCATCACTTATCATCGGTTATGCTCCATGTGAAATGCATGGTCTTAAGGGTGGTATGACAAACTGCCAAGGCGAAATGAAGAAGGCTGTTGAGGCTGGTTACTGGGATCTCTTTAGATACAACCCACAACTCAAGGCAGAGGGACAAAATCCATTTAGCCTTGACTCTAAGGAGCCAACAGGCGACTACCGTGCATTCCTTACAAACGAAACACGTTATAGCCGTCTTGCACAACAATTCCCAGAAAGAGCAGAAAAGCTCTTTGCTGCAAGTGAAGAGGCTGCTAAGGCTAAGTACGAAAGACTTAAGAGATTTATTGAGCTTTATAAGTAAGAACCTGACACCCTGTTTATAAAACAGGCTGCTGCGCAGTATGCAAAAATCAAATAGTATTTTTGCGTGTCAGAACCTTGTTACTCGCGAAGCTCTTGCTTCACTCGTAATAAGAACCATGCTTTCGCAGAACCTTGTTACTCGCGAAGCTCTTGCTTCACTCGTAATAAAATAACCAAATATAAAAAGCCACGGATTTTCCGTGGCTTTTTTGTTTTCGGGAAGGGTGACCCTTCCACTACGGTGTGCCGCTAATTTCATTTATCATTTGTAGGGTCAGGCGTGCTCAATTGTCCGTTTAACGCAACAGCAGGGCGTGTCATTCTGGTGCGAAGCGATATAATCTCCTTGTCATTCTGAGCAACGCGAAGAATCCCCTCATTCGAAGTAGATCCTTCGACAGGCTCAGGGTGACACGTCCCCCCTAAATACACGTAAGAACGTGGCATTTTCGCAGAAAATGACGGAGGGATTAAGCCTTTAAAAAGAATATATTGCTTCGTTAAAGCCACGGATTTTTCCGCGGATTTTCTTTTTTTGAAAAAATTGCAATAAAACGAAATTCTACATTATTAATATAATGAAAAGACAAAAAGCTTTTCGAAAGGAGAAACATTATGAAAAAATCATTATTAGCATTAGTATTAGTAGCATCGCTTATCGTAGCTATGCTTTGTAGCTGTGTAGTTACCCCAACTACCGATGACAGTGGCGAGGGCAAAGAGGCAAAAACTGTGTTTACAATTGACGTAAACCCAAGCATTAAAATTTATGCAGACGAAAACGACAAGGTAATAAACGTAGAGGCTGAAAACGAGGACGGCGAAAAAATAGTTGCCGAGCTTGACTTTGAAAACCTTGACCTTGAAAAGGTAGTAGAAAACGCAATTGACAAGATGTGCGAAAAGGGCTATATCGAGGGCGAGTATGGTGATGTGCTTATTTCCTTCGAGAAAAATGCTGAGGACGTGTCTGAAAAGATAAACAAAAAGATAAACGAGGCGTTTGAAAAGCACGGTAAGGAAGCTGGCGTTATTGAGCAAAAATTAAACGACCTTGACAAAGAAGCAAGAGAAGAGCTTGAAAAGTTTGCAAAGGAAAACGATATTTCCGTTGGTAAAGCAAGACTTGTTGAAAAGATAAGAGAAGAATTCCCAGAGCTTGATGATAAGGAGCTTTGCGAGCTTAAGGTTAAGGAATTAAAATCCTTACTTAATGAAACCTCTGAGCATACAAAAAAGCAATTTGAAAAAATTGACCAAAGAATAAACGAGGAGCTTGCAAGCAAAGAGGAAGCAATAAATGCAGCAATTGAGTCACTTGAAATCGCTCTTGAAGAGGGTGCAGAGTACAAGACCGAAATTCGCACATTTATGAAGGATGGAGAGCTTGTTTATAACGTAGAGATTATCTATGGTGAAGAAAAGTACGAAATCACTCTTGATGCAAAAACAATTGAAATTTTAGAAACAGAAGTGAAAAAATTTGAAGAGTTTGATCCTGAAAAGTTTGCAAAGGACTACATGGATAAGCATGGTATAGATAAGGACTCACTAAAGGAGCATTTCAAAGGTGAGCATGGCGACTTAATTCCAGATGAAATAAAGATTGAATTAACTCCAGCACAAGCAAAGCAAATTGCTTTAATGTATGTTCCATTTGCATCACTTCGCCTTGAAAAGACAGATGTTGAGGTGCACGAAACTGAAGAGGACACCTTCTTTGTAGTAACAATTGAGCTTGAGGATGATTCTTCTTATGAGGTTGTTATTGAGGCAAGCTCACTAACAGTAGTAAAGCTTTCAGTAAACGGTGAGGAAATTACCCTACCTGAAATTTCATTTGAAATACCAAATATTAAATAGTTAGTGTTTGAAAAAGCTCACCTTTTGTGGTATAATAATACAGAAAAACGACTATTAATGAAAGGTGATTTAAGTAATGCAAGGGGCTTTTAAAAGGGACAAGGCAGAGAAAATAGAAGAGCTAATTATGGAAATTGCCAAAGGGCAAAATGATGCCTTAGGTGAACTATATGAGCTGATTTCTACAGATATCTATGCCTATGCGCTATCAAAATCGGTACCCCCCTTTGATGCCGAGGACGTTTTACAAAGCACCTTTGTACAAATATATAAAAACGCATACTTATATACCCCGATGGGCAAGCCAATGGCATGGGTTTTAACTATTGAATTAAACTTGATTAGAAGACTCTTTAATCAAAGGTCAAGGCTTGTTTCAATAGATTCCTTGCCAGAGCAAGGGGCAGAGGACAAAACACTTGACAAGGCAATAAAAAACGAGCTTGTTAAGAAAATAATATCGCTACTTAGCGAGGAAGAAAGAGAAATTGTTGTTTTACATATAGTTTGGGAATTAAAGCATCGCGAGATTGCTAAGCTACTAAATAAGCCTCTTTCCACAGTTTTGTCTAAATATAACCGAGCCATAAAGAGGCTAAAGGAACAGCTTAAAAAGGAGGGCGAGGTATGAAAAATTCTTTGAAAAATAGAATAAAAAGCGCATATGCCGAGGAAACACCAAGCCTTCTTTATAGAATAAAAAAGGAGTGCCATGGTGGTGAGGTTGTTGAGTCCTTGCCAAGAAAGAAGAAATCAAACAAAAAAATATTCTTTTTTGTGCAGGGCATATTGACCACCGCTGCGTGCTTTGTCTTAATAATGTGTGGCGCGCTTGTTGGTATTTTTTGGCCAAGGGGTGACAAAATAGTTGACCCCGTGGTTGATTCTTATATTTATCTTGATGTAAACCCAAGCATTGAAATCGCGCTTGACGGAAACGATAATGTAATAAAATGCACCGCAATAAATGATGATGCAGAGGGCATTTTACAAAACCTTTCCTTAAATGGCACAAGCATAGATACAGCCATTAATGCAATAGTTGATAGGCTCTATGTAAATGGCTACTTAAAGAAGGACTCAAACTCTATTCTTGTTAGTGTTGATGGTAAAAAGGAAAAAACCGAGACCTTTTTAACCCATGTAACAGATAAAATCAATGAGGCGTTTGTAAACAATGAGCTTGAGTGCTCAATTATTGCACAAGCAATAGAAAAAACCGACGACTTAAAGAATAAGGCAAATGAGCATGGAATTTCCGTTGGCAAAATGCACCTAATTGATAAAATGAAGGGTGAAGCAAGTGAGCTTGATGAGTATGACCTTGGCACACTTTGTGACCTTTCAATAAAGGAATTAAACCTAATTTATTCAAATATGAAGTCGGACAAGGGTGGCGACAAGGAGCCAAATAAGGGCGAGGGCAAGCCAAATGGACCATTCCATGGTGATGTTTCAACAGGAAACGTTGGTGGCTATTTAACAGACAATGAGGTGCTTCAAGCGATAATTGATGGCACTGAATTCACAGGCGAGGAAATAGAATCCTTTGAAATGAGCGTTAAGCCAAGCTTTGAGGGCGGAAAGCCAAGCCTTTTATATATGGTTAAAATCGTGCTTACAAGTGGCGAGGTAATTGAATTTAAAATCGACTGTATAACAGGCGAAATAATAAATAAAGATAACCAGCCAAATGAGGAAGGCTCAGATAAGCCTTTGTATAAGGAGGACGAAAGACCAGACGAGGAGGATGACAAAAAACCATCCTCAAGACCCGAGGGAATGCCAGAAAAGGACGAGCCAAACGATATAAATGGCGAAAAACAACCACAGGGTGACAAAAATCGTCAAATTCTATTGGCAAATTACTAAAAAATCCCCTTAAATTCTCCCCATAAATCAATAGCAAAAGGAGATGCGCCATGTGCCATCTCCTTTTGCTTTGCTAATAAAAGA
>JAZOCP010000152.1:0-4880 GCA_045596585.1 Eubacteriales bacterium | reverse complement strand
TTATACTCGACATTTTTTTACAAAAATATTTTTCTATTGACAAATTTAGATTAAAAGTGTATAATGCTTTTTGTAATAATTAAATAAGGAGAATTTAACATGAAAAAAATCATTGGCGAGTTTAAGACCTTTATAACTCGTGGTAATGTGCTTGACATGGCTGTCGGCGTTATTGTCGGCGGTGCATTTACTGGTGTTGTAAATGGTTTATCTAACTTCATCTTGAAGCCTATCATCAACTGGATTTTAGCGCTTATCATTGGAGAAAACGGACTTGAAAGTGCAATTACAATTCTTTCACCTGCAACAAAAACAGAGGAGCTTCTTGATGCTACAACAGGCGCTGTTGTCGGAACTAAAGAGGTTCTTGACTTAGCAAACTCTATCTACATTGACTGGGGCGCATTTATCAGTGCAATCATCAACTTTATTCTTATCGCTGTTGTTCTTTTCGTAATCGTTAAGATAATCAACACAGTAAGAGAAAGCCACGAAAAGATGACAAACCTTCTTGTAAACGGTAAGGTTACAAAGGAAGAAAAGAAGGAAATGAAGGCTCAAGGCCTTAACTTTAGAAGTGAGGCAGATGTTGAGATTTACCGTAGCCAAAAGGCTAAGGCAGCTGAGGAAGCAAAGAAGGCAGCTGACGAAGCAGCAGCTCTTGAAAGACTAAACAACCCAACAACTGAGGACCTTTTAAAGGACATTCGCGAGCTTCTTAAAAACAGATAAGATGCTTAGTAAAAAGCAATGATTTAAAAAGCACACCGTTTGGTGTGCTTTTTTATTTAGTTAATTCTCCACGGAGGTTTTCTTCCATTAATTTTTTAATTTCCTCACCCGTGTAGCCCTTTGAAAATAGGTAGTATAATTTAGCAACTGAAGCCTCGGTTGTCATATCATAGCCACTTACCGCCCCCGCACGTGCAAGTGGGGAGCTTGTTGCGTATGCACCAAGGGTAACTGTACCCTGTGGGCATTGAGAGCAAACTGTCACAATTGACCCTGCCTTAAATGCCTTTTTAATAATTGGCAACAGGCTTTGTCCCTCGCCTGGAATATTACCAGCCCCAAAGGTTTCAAGCACTATGCCCTTTAATTTTTCCGTCATAAGAGTATCAAAAATTGGGAATGAAATTCCTGGGAATATCTTAAGTACACCTATTGGTACATTTTCAAGCTTGCAAAGCGAAAAACCCTTGCCTGTGTCTAAATTTTGAGGTGTGTATGGCAAATATCTTATGCTAATTCCCGCCTCCGCAAGGCGTGGACAGTTGGGGGAGTCAAAGGCTAAAAGTCCGTCAGCTGACATTTTAGTTGCACGGTTTCCACGAAGGAGTCTGCCACCGAAGTATAGACAAACCTCGTTAATTTTTCCACTACCTGCTATTAAAAGTGAGGTAACTAAATTGTCCTGTCCGTCACTTCTTATTTCGCAAAGTGGAATTTGTGACCCTGTTAAAATTACAGGCTTGTTTAACCCCTCAAGCATAAAGGAAAGCGCCGAGGTTGTGTATGCCATTGTATCTGTGCCATGTAAAACTACAAAGCCATCAAAATCATTATATCTTTTTGAAATTTCCTCGCCTATTCTATTCCAATCGTCAACTGCCATATCGGACGAATCAAGAAGAGGGCTCATTTCATAAAATGTAATATCTGGCATTTCGGGGCATTTTAAGTCAGCTATGGTTTCAAGCACGCTTTGTAAATACCCTTCCTTAGGTAAATAGCCACTTTCGCTCTTTACCATTCCTATTGTGCCACCGGTGTGGATTAAGCAAATATGTTTTTTCATAAATACCTCATTGTTTTTATTCAGCTTAATTTTAACACACTATTCTCTTTTTGTAAACAAAAACTTGACATATAAGCACATTAGTGCTAAAATATATTCATAAATTATATAATATCTTCGGGGCAAGGTGAGATTCCTTATCGGCGGTATAGTCCGCGAGCCGTTTGGCAGACTCGGTTAAATTCCGAGACCGGCAGTGTTTGTCTTATATAAGGCATAAGTCTGAAGGGGAGAAGATAAATAAGCGTTGTCGCGCACATGCTACTCGCTTTTCTTGCTCTCCGCCTTTTTTGGGCGGATTTTTTATTTGAGGTAAGTATGAAGGATAAACTAAAACGCATAGCTGCAACTGGTGTTTTTTGCGCCTTTGCATATGCTTTAACTAATTTAGGAAATTTAATTCCAATACGCTTTGCTGGCTTTCTTTCCTTTGACCCAAAGGATGTAGCAATTGTAATCGCGGGATTTTCTTTTGGATTTTTCGCAACTGTTATAATTTCCATAGTGGTGTCGCTATTTGAAATGATAACCATTAGCCAAACAGGAATTGCTGGCTTTATTATGAATGTAATTTCAAGCGTTTGCTTTGCACTATTACCTGCAATAGTCTATAAGCATAAACGCACCTTTAAAAGTGCAATAGTATCTCTTTGTGTTTCATCAGCTATAACAATTTTTGCAATGCTACTTTGGAATTTTCTTATAACTCCAATTTATATGAAGGTACCACGTGAGGCTGTTCAAGATATGCTACTGCCTGTGTTTTTCCCATTTAACCTACTTAAATGCACTATGAACACAGTATTAATCGCAGTTTTTTATAAGCCAATTGTCACAGCTTTGCGAAAAATAAAGCTTATTGCTCCTTCAAGCAAAAAAGCCGAGGACGGATACGAAGACGAGGAATAATAATCAAAAAGCCACCCATATGGTGGTTTTTTTATTTGACATTTTTTACTTTATATGCTACGATTATTATATAAGATAATAATTCAAGGAGAAACAAATGAAAAACCTAAAAATTTTCATTTCAATTTTGCTTGTTAGTATTATGATTCTTTCCTTGGTTGCATGTGCAACTGAGCCAATTAATACTAACACAGAAAACAATGAACCAAATACAGACAATAACCCCGAGGTGCCAACCCCTGAGCCAGAGCCTGAACCAGAGCCCGAGCCAGAGCCTGAACCAGAACCTGAGCCCGAACCAGAGCCCGACCCAGAGCCAGAGCCAAACCCTAATCCCGACCCAGAACCCGAACCAGAGCCAGAACCAGAGCCTGACCCAGAGCCAGAACCAGAACCCGAGCCTGTCGCGCCCACTGACGAGGATTTAAAAATTGTGGTAAACGGGGAAAGCGACTATATTATCGTTTACGAAACAGGAAATCAAATGCAGAAAAAGTATGCAGAGCAAATTTCTGCTTATATAAACGAGCAATATGGTGCAACCTTACCTATCTATACAGCTAAAAAGCGCCCCAACACAGCCGAGCACGAAATCACTCTTGGCTATGCAAACGAAAACATTGAGTTTGTACGTGAGGGTGTGGGCGATTACAACGACTTTGCCTTTGATGTAATAGGGAATGACCTTGCAATTTTTGCACCTACCGACTACATTTGGGGCTTTGCCTTCGAGCTTTTAAAATCAGAGCTATTTACAACCAAGGGTGACCTTGAAATAGACGCTGACTATCGCTTTACCTTTGCTGCATCTGAATATAAGGACTATAACTATGCCGAATATTTAAAGGCACAAGGCAATTTTACATACGAAAAGCTACTTACTCTTTTTGAGGAAAGTGAGCTTACAACCTATGTGCCAAGTGAAACAACCTTGCCATATAGAATTTATGTTCCTTCAGACTACAACCCACAAGGCTCCTACCCTGTTGTAACCGTTTTACATGGCGCAGGCGAGCGTGGAAATGACAATAAATCTCAGCTTAAAAATATGATAAGTGAGATGTTTAATCAAGAAAACTCCCTTTACTATAATTCAATTATCATTTGCCCACAATGCCCATCAAGCAACCAATGGGTGGACACCCCTTGGGAAAACGGAAATTATAGCATTGATACAGTACAAGAGTCAAACGAGCTTGCAAACGTTTACGAGTTTATTTTAAACGTTAGAAATACAATGGCAGTTGACTCAAACCGCTTCTATGTAATGGGACTTTCAATGGGTGGCTTTGGCACTTGGGATTTAATCATGCGCCATACAGACGACTTTGCAGCAGCTGTTTGCCTATGTGGTGGTGGTGATGTTAGCCAAGCCAATAATCTACTAAAAATGCCAATTTGGGCAGTCCACGGAACAAATGACTCAAGCGTACCATATGCCGGCACACAAGCGATGTGCAACGAGATTATAAACTTAGGTGGCAAGGAATGTACATTTGAGTCCATGCAAAACTACGGACATAATGTTTGGTCATACGCAGGTGGTAGCAAGGAAATTGCCACATGGCTATTTTCACAGGGTGTTACCGAATAATTTAAATTAAAAAAGGCGACTACGTGTCGCCTTTTTTGTTATTTTTTATACTTTTGGGTGTTTAAAATATACTTAACTACACTAAACCATATGTGTAAAACAAGACCAATAGCAATTGCAATAACCAAGTCAAATACAATAGTTAAAACAAATGTTGTAACAAGCACAACTATATCGGAAATTACCTTGGTTTTACAAATCTTTATAAAGTGCTTATACTCACACATATTGTATGCAACCATTAAAAGCACAGCAGCTATAACAGGCATAGGAATATATGCTGCAAGAGGCATTAAGCAAAGCAAAACAAGTAATAAAACAAGTGCGTGTACCATACCAGAAATTGGGCTTCTACCACCGTTTTTAACGTTTGCAGAGGTTCTTGCAATAGCGCCCGTTGCTGGGATTCCACCGAAAAAGCCTGATGCTATATTACCAAGACCCTGTGCAATTAGCTCAGTATTTGAATTATGCTTATCGTCTATCATTTTATCTGAAACAACACAGGAAAGAAGCGACTCAATTGCTGCAAGAAGTGCAATTGTAAATGCATTTGGTATAAGTCCTATTATTCTGCCA
>JAZOCP010000151.1:0-8111 GCA_045596585.1 Eubacteriales bacterium | reverse complement strand
TTAGAAAAAGAAATCGAACAAATTTCCAATAGCACAACCCCACACAAGCTTAGCTTTTTTCAAAAGCTGTATCGCTTTCTTAAAGCATTAGCAGAATTTTTCATTGCTCTTTTTGCGCTTATAGTTTTGACTCCATTGTTTATCATTGTCGCAATTGCAATAAAAATCGACTCTAAAGGCCCTGTATTTTTCAAGCAAAAGCGTATTGGCAAGGGTGGAAAAGAATTCACTTGTATCAAATTTAGAAGCATGTCAACCGAGGCAAGACATGATGTCGCTGGCTATGAATATGCAGAGGCTTCAGCTTACATAACAAAGGTTGGTGCTTTTATTAGAAAGACCTCTATTGACGAATTACCTCAGTTTTTCAACATTCTAACATTTAAAATGAGTTTAATCGGCTTTAGACCCTCACAACCATCAGAGCACGAATTAAATGATGCAAGAGAATCATATGCTATGTATCAAATCAGACCTGGAATTAGTGGTTGGGCGCAGGTTAATGGTAGAGATGTTTTGGCAGCTCAGCCAGTTAAAAAGGCGGCTTATGATGCATATTACTTAAAGCACTTCTCCCTTTGGCTTGATATTAAAATTTTCTTTATGACAATTGGCAAGGTTTTCAAAAAAGACGATATTGCCGAGGGTGTATTAAAAGACAAGGAAAATAACGAAGCTTTAGAGGAAGAAACAGTAAATCCATAAATGAGGAAGCAAATTGCTTCCTTTTTTATTTAGATAAATGTTAATAAATTGTTAAAACTATTTACAAATATTGAATTATTGTAAACTATGTGTTAAAATTATGGCATTAATCGGTGTTTACATCAATAAATTATTTAGAGGTTTATATTATGCATATTGCAATGTTTAATGGCTGGTATTTCTTTTTCTTCTTTTTGCAAATAGCTGCAATTGTTGGTCTTTATTTTGCACTTAGAAAAGCACCACCATTTGTTCAAAGCGCGGTTTTATTTTCACTTTTAGCATTTGGATTTATACTTCACTTCCTGAAGTTCTTTATCCCACCATATGCAGACTACTCAAGCGGAGAGTTAGTAATCACTGACCGTGGTTGGCGTGACTCTTGGTTTGTTAATATTTGTGGTGCAAATATTGCACTGTTCCCATTTATGTTCTTTATGAAGAACAAATACATAAAGGACTACATGTTCTTTATCGGTGTTTTAACAGGAATTATTGTTCTTTTCTATCCACAAGAGCCTATTGCAAAGGGCGATGCAGCATCACAAATGGCTGAAATTTGGGATATATTAAGATTCTACTATCACCACTGGATGATAATGGCAGTTCCACTACTCATGGTTCTATTAAAGAAGCATAAGCTTTCATACAAGAGAATTTGGGTAGCACCTGTTGGTCTTTTACTCCTTATGCTATTCATTATTCTAAATCAAATTTTCCAATCCGAGCTTGGATTTATTCCACTTAGAAATGGTAACCTTATCCCAAATTATAAAAACACATCGTATATTTGGGGACCACTTAACCAAGATGGTTCACTTGACCCAATTGGTGGAATCTTTACTATATTCTGCCCTGATTGGTTTAAGTCCTTACCTGTTGCGTTCTCAGGTAGCGATTATCAGGTAGGCGAATTAAAATACTGGCCTTGGTTCTGGTTAATTTTCCCTGTATTTATTCTTGTAACTCCACTTTCCTTCGGTCTTTCTATGATTTTCGATGCAAAGACCTTTGGTAAGGATGTTAAATGGCTATTCAATCACATAAAGCAAGGCGGTCTTAAGGACGACTTTAAGCTTCTATGGAAAAAGATAGTTCTTATTGTTACTGCTAAAAATCCTGCTGCTAAAAAGAATAAGGAAGAAGTAGCTGTTGATACAGTCGAGACGGAATTAATTGAAAAATAACAATAAAAAAAGAAGCGAGAAATCGCTTCTTTTTTGTTATATTAATTCACTTGCGCGTTTTATTAGTGTTTCCCTTTCGTTAGGGATTTTTTCTTCAATTACTTCTTTTAACAGGTGATTTAATGTGTCACCTATTTTTTTGCCCTTTAAGCCAAGGGCAATTAGGTCGTTGCCTGTAATTTTCATGGACGATAGCGAAAAGCAATCATTTTCTACTATTTCCTTGGCAATTTTCTCCATTTCATCTAACTTATCAAGCCAACAATACTCTGGATTTTGCGCTAAATTGTCAGCTCTTTTAACCTTTAAAAGGTCAAAAAATGCATCCTTGCCAAGACGATTTATGCGTTTCTTTATAAAAATTCTATCCATTTCAATTGGGGTGTCGTGAATTTTTACAAGCTTTACTACCCTCTCCTTGGTGAAATTATCGTACTTATATTTATTTAAAAATTCCTCTGCAATTTTTGCACTTACTGCGTTGTGTCCATAGAAATGACCTGTTCCGTTTTCTTCTCTTGTAAAGGTTTTTATTTTACCTGTATCGTGTAGTAGCATAGTTATCCTTAGGTGTGGTATTGGGTCAATGCTCTCTACTGAAACAGCGGTATGCTCAAGTATTGTATAAATATGGTATTTATTATGCTGGTCAAAGCCATGCATTTGTTTTATTTCTGGTAAAATCTCGCCTATTATTTCATAGTAATCAATAAGTGCTTTTTTCACGTTTTTACCTATTAAAAACTTTGTTAGTTCTGCATTAATGCGCTCGGCTGAAATATTATGCAAAAGCTTTTTACACTCAACCATTGCTTTCTTTGTTTTTTCTTCAATTTCAAAGCCAAGCTGTGAGGCAAAGCGTACCGCACGAAGGATTCTTAATGCATCCTCCTCGAAGCGTGTTTTGGGGTTACCAATTGCTCGAATAATTTTGTTATTTATGTCGTCTTGTCCACCAAAAAGATCCTTTATGCCTTCCTTTTCGTTATAAACAAGCGCGTTCATTGTAAAGTCGCGACGAGAAAGGTCAAGGTCAAGAGCCTTTGTAAACTCAACGCTTTCAGGGTGTCGATTGTCCTTATATTCACCCTCTATACGGTATGTGGTCACCTCTATTGGCTCTTTTTTATATAGGAATGTAATTGTCCCATGCTTAATGCCTGTTTCTATTGTTTGATAGCCAGAAAATGAGTGTTTCATCTCCTCGGGTGTTGCCGAGGTAGTAATATCATAATCATGAGCTTCCATGCCCATTAGCATATCACGTACTGAACCACCAACCAAATATGCCTCGTGGCCGTTGTTGTTTAAAAGCTCAATGGCTTTTTTTGCTCCATTACTTATCTTGAGCATGGCTACATTCCTTTCTTATTATTTGCACATATTCAAAAATTCTTCTTTATCTATTATTTTAACACCAAGGGCTTGTGCTTTAGTTAGCTTAGAGCCAGCAGCCTCACCTGCTAAAACATAGTGTGTTTTTGAGGAAACAGAGGATGAAACCTTGCCACCCCTTGCCTTTATCATTTCGGCAGCCTCATCTCTTGTCATATTTTCAAGAGTGCCTGTTAAAACAAAGGTAAGTCCCTCAAATTCGTTTGATAATTCCTTTATCTCTTCGGTTGTTTTAACTCCCGCATTTTTCAAGTGTTCAATTATATATTTTGTTTCATCCTTGGCAAAAAAGTCAACTACGCTTTTAGCCATTACATCACCGAAGTCTTGTGTTTCTTTAATTTCTTCCTCTGTTGCTGTAAATAAAGCGTCTATTGAGCCGAATTTATTTGCAAGCTCACCAGAGGCAACCTCGCCAATATGTCTTATGCCTAAGGCAAAAATTAGCCTACCAAGACCCATTTCCTTTGATGCCTCAATTGATTTTATGAAGTTTTCAGCACTCTTTTCTCCCATTCTATCAAGGGCTGATATTTCATCCTTTGATAGATAGTATAAATCAGATGCATCATTGATTAGCTTGTTATCAAGTAGTGCCTTAACAAATTTACCACCAACACCCTCAATATTCATTGCCTTTTTTGATGCAAAGTGAGTGATATTTCTTTCAAGCTGTGCTGGGCAAGATGGATTTGTGCAACGTAGCGCACCTAAGGTAAAGTCCTCTCCGTCATCAATAAAATCATCAGCATCGTCATAAGTGAGTACACCACCACAAGATGGACAAGCGCTTGGCATACTATAAGGCACCTCGTTGCCTGTGCGCGCTTCCTTTACGCTACCAACAACCTCAGGAATAATATCGCCAGCCTTTTGCACAATTACAGTATCGCCAATTCTTATGTCTTTTTCATTAATAATATCTATGTTGTGAAGAGTTGCGCGAGAAACAGTTGTTCCTGCCAACTTAACAGGCTCTAAAACCGCGTTAGGAGTTAAAACACCTGTTCTGCCAACCTGAATAACTATATCAAGTAGCTTTGTTTTCTTTTGCTCTGGTGGGAATTTATATGCAACTGCCCATTTTGGTGTGCTTGTACCCTCGCCAAGCTCTCTTCTTTTTTCAAGAGAATTTACCTTAATTACTGTTCCGTCAATATCAAAATCAAGGTCTTGACGGTCACTTCCGAGCTTTGAAACTGTGTTTATAATTGCATTTTCATCACTTCCAACATATAAAAGCGGAATTGTTTTAAAGCCAAGCGAGCCTATTTTTTCAATTGTCTCCTTGTGAGTGCTTGCATCTATTTCTCCCGCTTGGAAATTGAAAACAAATATATCAAGTCCACGCTTGGCTGTTTCCTTTGAGTCAAGGCAACGAAGTGAGCCAGCGGCTGCATTTCTTGGATTTGCCCAAGGATTTTCTCCGTTTTCTTCCTTTTCCTTATTTAATTTTTCAAAGGACTTATGAGGCATATAAACCTCGCCACGTACGGTAATGTTTGTTTCTTCGTTTAATTCAAGTGGGATTGTACGAATCGTTTTTACATTAGCAGTTACATCCTCACCCGTTGTGCCATCACCACGAGTTGCGCCTACTGATAAAAGACCTTTTTCATACTTCAATGAAACGGAAAGGCCATCGATTTTGGGTTCGACAGAAAACTCTGTGTTTTCTCCAACCTCGTTTTTTACGTGTCTAATGAAATCACGCAATTCCTCAAAGCTAAAAACGTCAGTTAAGCTTGCCATTTTAACCTCATGCTTAACCTTTTCAAACTTATCAAGTGCGCGACCACCTACTCTTAGGGTTGGCGAGGTTGGGCTATAATATTCAGGATAATTAGCTTCAAGAGCCTTTAGCTCTTCAAACATTTTATCATATTCAAAATCGGAAATTTCCGGTGCATCATTTTCATAATACCTTTTTGAGTGATAGGTAACTAGCTTTCTTAAATGATTTATTCTTTCTTCAATATTCATACACAACCTCTTTCGCGCATAGTAATACATTATAAGTATATCATATTTATTACTAAAATTCAAGTTTACATATGATTATTCATCGCAATATTTTACAAGTTTTTCACCCTTTTTGACACCATTGCTTATCGTTTAGTGTCGTATTGTCGTTTGGGACGATTTTATGTCAAACGTTTTTTGTTGAAATGGTAATTTTTTCCTTTATAATGAACATAGATTTTAGCTTAAAATCGAAAGGAAAGAAAATATGAAGAAAAAAATTGTAAAGTATTTATCTTGTATCATCTTAGTAATTCTTTGCATTGTTTGTGCTACTGTTTTTTATGTAAAAGCAAGTGGTGTATGGGAGAAAAAGCCAAGCGTTGAAGACACAAATTCAAGTACTAACGAGGAAGAAGCTAAGGACGAAGGTTCCTTGGTTGTTATTGACAAATCGGGCACTATTATAAGCGAATATATATGCGACACTGCCCTTAGGTGCGAGTGGACAATTTTAAAAAATTCAAATGAAAATATTATCTATCTTGCAACTGAGCTTTTTATTGACACACCCGACACTATTACAAAATCAAATGGTGGCTACTTAACTATAAATGATGAAAAAAATGAAATTGAAGCATTCACTGTAATTGGTACATCAAATCAGCTTTGCACAAAAACTCAAGTAATTGAAGCAACTGGTGATTTTAATATTACAATTGATGCCCAAATAGCACTTGAAATAGATGAAGAAAGTGGTGTTAAGGCTGATAAAATCACTCTTTTTGGCACAGTCTTAGCAAGTGAGACACAAGCAAAAATATCAAATAAAAAATTAAATGAAATAGAACATATTTCGCAATTTCCAGAGCTACCAAGTGGCGACGAGATAACCTCACTTAATATGGTACTCACCTCCCTTGGCTACAAGGTTGATAAATGTGACCTTTGCGATTTATACCTTGAAAAGGGTCCTGTTGGCTACACTGATTTTAACAAAGCCAACGTTGGCAACCCAAGAGATGCTTATAATTCCTATGGTTGCCTGCCACCTGTAATTGTAAATGCAGCTAATAAGTTTATTTCCGCGAATGGTGGAAGTCTTTGTGCCTATGACTACTCAAAAAGAAGTATAAGTGAGCTTTATTATGAGATAAGTCAAGGCAATAATGTTATTGTTTGGGTATGCGAGGATTTTGATATTACCCCGTCAATTTCTCGCATTTGGATAGTTGACGGAAAGGAGCTTTATCTCAAGTCAAATATGGCTACTATGGTTCTTGTTGGTTACGATTTTGAAAGTAAAACTGTAACGCTTTCAAACCCAGCTGGTGGTGTGTTTGAAATTGATATGGATTTGTTTGAGCTTCGCTACTCACAAATGGGCGCTTATTCCGTTGTTATAAAATAGTTGGCTGTTTGCCCCTGCCTCTATTTTTCCTATCCCCATAGCCACACCCTCTCTGTGTGGCAAAAGCCGTGCTTTTTTGCACGGCTTTTTCTTTATATGAATTGACAAGTTAACATTTTTGTGATATAATATTCACACAATGTTAATTTTTGGAGGCTTTTATGCGTAATTTTGTGCATTGGCTATTTAGCGAAAATAACTCCACCCTTAAAATAGGACTTTTTGATATTTGGCACTTTTTGTACTTGTTTATAATTTTTGGTGGATTTATTCTTCTTACATTTTTATTTTTAAACAAAAGCGAAAAGGCGCGCTCTCGTGTAGTGAAAATCTTCGCGTTACTTACAATTGGGCTATACGTGGCGGACTTTTTAATCATGCCTCTTTCCGATAGTTATTCAGGAATAAGCGTATATAAGCTACCATTTAATATATGTACAATAATGGCTGTTTTGGTGCCATTTGCAGAGTTTAATAGGTTCTTTAAGCGTATTAAGCCTGTTATTGTAACCTTATCTATCGCCTCCTCACTTATGTGGATGTGCTATCCAGGTACTGCGCTTGGTGGACAGCCACCATTTAGCTACATAATATTCCAAACCTTTATGTATCACGGCTTCCTATTTACTTGGGGTGCTTTAAATCTATCGCTTAAATTAGTTACCATGAAAATATCAAAAATTTGGAAGGAATTTATTGGTATTATGTGTATTTTGGTTTGGGCATGGTTTGGTAACACAATTTATGATGGTGAGCAAAATTGGTTCTTTATAGAAAGTAGTATTTTCCCTTTCCTACCCGACAAGATAATGCCATTTGCAGTAGTTTTCAGCGTGTTTGGTGTATGTCTCATCGTATATGGCGTATATTATCTTGTAAAGCTTATTTACAGCGCAATAACAAAAAGAAAACTAAACAAAAGCACTTCAATTTGAAGTGCTTTTTTGCAAAAAGAAAAACTCCGTCGCGATTGCAACGGAGCTTTATTGGGGTGGATGATGAGATTCGAACCCACGGCCTTCAGAGCCACAATCTGACGCTCTAACCAGCTGAGCTACACCCACCAAAGTACGCTCTCCTATCGGAGAGTAATATAGCCTTACCGCTATGGGCAAGACCCCGAACCACTGCTTAGTGGTTGGCGTACCCGGAGGGATTCGAACCCCCGACCTACTGCTTAGAAGGCAGTTGCTCTATCCGGCTGAGCTACGGGTACATAAAAAATGGAGCGAGTGATGGGAATCGAACCCACGCGACCAGCTTGGAAGGCTGGAATTCTACCATTGAACTACACTCGCACGCTATTCATTTAAGCCTATATATGATAACACAAACGAAGTGATTTGTCAATAGCTTTTTTGAAAGTATTTTGATTTTTTTCAATCTTTTTTTATCGGCATAAAATCGACGTGTATTTCATCATAAAAGAGACGGCGAGAATTAATCTCGCC
>JAZOCP010000150.1:0-1920 GCA_045596585.1 Eubacteriales bacterium | reverse complement strand
CAAATTACAAAATAATCAGCAATAATTGTTTTATTATCAATTTTTAGTGCTTTAATCCCATTTGCTTTTTTGCTGTCAAGAATTTTCACAACAGCATTTACTACCTCTTTTGAGGTTGCATTTTCAAGTTCATTTTGCTTTATTTCAAACACGTTCTCCATCAAAATTCTCCATTATAAGTTTAGTTTTTAAAAAATAATTTCTTGCATTTATTGTATCTGAATCAATCAGTTTCTTTTCTGAAATTAAATTTTTAATTGTCAAATCAAAAGATAAAACCATTGTTTTTCTTAATACTTCAAGTTTGTCTTCATGCTTATTTATTCTATCGTAAAAATAATCACGTAGATAAACACAATCTTCAAATGTTCTTCCAGCCTCAATATAATCAGCAAGATATATAATCATTTCAAAAAGAGTCATATTTTCTCTTCCGGTTGTGTGAAAATATATTCCACCATATACTTCTTTGTCCACCAAGGATTCGCCAAAAACGGTTAAAGCGTAATTTGCGCCAGTTTTTGCATGAAGTAACTTTGGGGCAATATCAGAAGGAATATTTATATTATATTTTTCACAAAGCTCAAGTTGCTTTTGTGTGCTAAAATCTTTGGTTATATCGTGCAAAAGTCCAGTAAAATATAGCTTTTCGAGCTTATTAGGCGAAAAAATTCTACCTAAATTTAAGGCCTCATTTGCAACACCAAGGGTATGCTTGTATCTTTTGTCCTTTTGCAAAGAAGAAACTGTTGTTTTTATAAATTCCCAATCATAGTTCATTTTCTAATATTCTCGTACAAATTATTTTTAGTTATATAATCGTATATCTCAGGTGTTAAGCCAGATTCGCAGTTTAATAAATCACTACGGATTTCGCTTGATGAAATATCTATAGCCTTTGTTTTTATTGAAATAATATTTGCACAGTACTTTTCCTTATATAGTAAGCACTTTTTGTCAATTTCATTGGTTATATTTTCATCATCCTCGCGTCTAACATAGACGATGGTAGCATTAGAAAAAATATACTCAGGCTTATACCAAAAGTCCATTGTTAAAATCATATCAGTCCCGCATAAGAAAAATATTTCAGCATTTTCTATATCATTCTTTAATTGCTTAATTGTATCGGCTGTGTAGCTTTTTCCTTCTCTTCTAATTTCAAGATCAGAAACTAATACCTTAGATGAAAGTGGTGAAAATGCAATTTTTGCCATATCTAAACGTGAATTAACACTAGTACCAGAAAATATATTCTTATGTGGAGGCAAATACACCGGCATAATATATAATACATCTAAATCTACTTGCTCTAAAAAAGCTTTACATGCATTAATATGTCCTATATGTGGAGGGTCAAAGGTTCCACCAAAAATTCCAATTTTCATTTTATCTTTTTAATATCAATTTTTCTATTTTTTTCATTATCAGATATTCTAAATAGTACTATTTTTGTGCCAATAACTTGAACAACCTCTGCCCCTATTTTCTCTGCTATAGCTAATGAAGCTTCTTTAGCTGAGCAAGGTGAGTTTTCAAGTGTTTTTATTTTTATAAGCTCTCTTGCGTTAAGCGCGTTTAAAAGTTGAGAGCAAAGCTCCTCTGTTATTCCGCCCTTGCCAATTTGAAATATGGTATCAAGGTTAACTGCAAGACTTTTTAAATATGATCTTTGCTTACTTGTCATTAGATAACACCTTTACAAGTTTATTTATAAGTAATTTCATTGCTATGGCTCTGTGGCTAACGGTATTTTTCTTTTCCAAATCTATTTCGGCAAATGTTTTATCAAATTCTTCAAAATAGAACAATGGGTCATAACCAAAGCCGCCATTTCCGTGCCTTTCCTTAAGAATTTTTCCATAGCACTCACCTTTTACGGTAAAATCATTTTTATGGTCAGGAAAAACACATGCTATA
>JAZOCP010000149.1:0-4500 GCA_045596585.1 Eubacteriales bacterium | reverse complement strand
TTCATCAAAGGTACCAGGGAGAATAGAGATTACAACAAAGTCAGCGCCTGTCATTGCTTCCTTTGGAGTTTTTGATGCATAGTAATTCCATTGTGATTTGGTGTCCTTGCAGTCCTTATATTTATTTCCAATAATTTCGTTTGCTTCGGCTGCCTCATAATCAATATCATAAAGATAAACGTCTCCGCTCATATCCTCGTTTGAGGCAAGGTCACTCATAAGCCCCCAAGCCCAACCACGTGAGCCGCCGCCTATATATGCAATTTTGACGTTTTTAGCCTTTCCGTTTTCAAAAATCATATCATTTCTCCTTGTTAGTCATTCTATGACAAGTCCATTATAGCACACTTTTATTCTTTTGGAATAAAAAAATAAAATTTTTTTAAACATTTTACTCCTAAGGGCTATCTTTTTTTATGTTTTTATATTAAAATATATTTAGATTTTATTTTACGAGGTTTCACTATGAAAAGAACAGAAAAATTTATTCAATTTGGCGAGGGTGGTTTTTTACGTGGATTTGCTGATTGGATGATTCAAAAAATAAATGACTCAACCGATTTTGAGGGTAGTGTTGTCGTTGTACAGCCTATCAAGGATGGTCTTTGCGATATGCTTACAGCTCAAGAGTGTAAATATACTCACTTGGTGCGTGGTAAGGAGGGCTATGAAGCAAGTGTTATTGATGTTATTTCAAGATGTGTAAAACCATATGATGATTTTGACAGCTATCTAAATCTTGCCTCTCAGCCTGAATTAAGATACATAATTTCAAATACTACTGAGGCGGGTATTACATATAACGAGGGTGATAAATCAACTGATGCTCCCCCTACTACCTTCCCTGCTAAGGTTACTCTTTTACTTAAGAAGAGATTTGAGCTTGGTCTTTCTGGCTTTATTTTCTTACCATGCGAGCTTATTGACAGAAATGGTGACAATTTAAAATCTTGCATTCTAAAATACGCTGAGCTTTGGGGATATAGCGATGACTTTAAGGCTTGGGTTGAAAACGAAAATGTGTTTACAAATACCTTAGTTGACCGTATAAATACAGGCTATCCTAAGGATGAGGAGATTGAGCTTACCTTTGATGACAAAATGGTAAACACCTCTGAGTTTTTCCACCTTTGGGTAATTGAAACCGACTATGATATTGAAAGCGAGCTACCGTTTAAAAAGGCTGGGCTTAATGTTATAATCACACCCGATGCGCTTGAAAGATACAGGACAAGAAAGGTACGTATTTTAAATGGTGCGCACACCTCACTTGTGCCTTATGCATTACTTTCGGGCTTTGATACTGTTAAGTCTTGTGTTGATGATGAAAAAATGAACGCATACATTAAAAAGTGCGTGTTTGAGGAAATTATACCAACTCTTGATTTACCAAAGGACGAGCTAATTGCTTATGCAAACGATGTACTCGTGCGCTTTGCTAACCCTTATATTAAACATTATCTTTCTTCAATCGCACTAAACTCAGTTAGCAAATTTAAGGTTAGAGTCTTACCATCTATTCTTGAATATAAAAAGCGCTTTGGCACTTACCCAAAAACTCTTGTTTTTGCATTAAAGAAGCTACTTGAATTCTATAAGACGGATATGACAAATGATGACCCAGCAATTTGCGAATTTTTAAAGACTGCAACTACTGCCGAGGCTCTTGCAAACGAGTCGCTTTGGGGACAGGATTTAAGCTGTCTTTTAGGAGATATAAATGATAATTAACAAGCTTGACAATGTACAAATAAACCTTCAAGACGGGCACAAATACGCTCTTTTTGACATTAAGGATGGGGAAAACATAATAAAATATGGCAATCCAATCGGCCACGCAACAGCCGATATTAAGGCTGGTGAGCATGTACATACACACAACACAAAAACTAATCTTTCTGGCAACCTTGAATACAAGTATTCGGGTGGTATGAAATATCAAAAATTAGACACGTCTGACACATTTCTTGGCTATATGCGTGACAATGGTGATGTTGGTATCAGAAATGAAATATGGATTATACCAACCGTTGGCTGTGTAAATAAAATAGCCGAGGAGCTTGCCAAAAAAACAGGTGCGTTTGCTTACACCCATCCATTTGGCTGTTCACAGCTTGGAGATGACCAAAAAACAACTCAACTAATTTTACGTGGACTTGTAAATCACCCTAACGCTGGTGGTGTTTTAGTCCTTGGTCTTGGTTGCGAAAATAATAACATAAGCGAATTTAAAAAAGTTCTTGGTGCATGGGACGAAGAAAGGGTTAAATTTCTTAACTGTCAAGACTATGAAAACGAGATAGATGAGGGCGTAAAGCTACTTAACGAGCTTAAGAAATACGCCTCTAAATTTGAAAAAAAGCCCGTACCTGTGTCTAAATTACGCGTTGGTCTTAAGTGTGGCGGTAGTGACGGATTTAGTGGAATTACTGCAAATCCACTGCTTGGTAGATTTAGCGACAGACTAACTGGCTTTGGCGGTTCTGTTGCATTAACTGAGGTGCCAGAAATGTTTGGTGCTGAGCATTTACTTATGCAAAGAGCTGAAAATGCGGAAGTTTTTGATAAGATTGTTAAGCTTATTAATAATTTCAAGGACTATTATGTTTCTCATAACCAAGTGGTTTATGAAAACCCATCCCCTGGCAATAAGGCAGGTGGTATTACAACACTCGAGGAAAAATCTCTTGGTTGTGTACAAAAGGGTGGACTTTCTGTTGTTCGTGACGTGCTTGACTATGGTGACACATTAAAAAAAGAGGGTCTTTCATTACTTAACGGCCCTGGAAATGATATTGTGGCTATTACTAATTTAACTGCTTGTGGCGTGCATTTAATTCTTTTCACCACAGGTCGTGGTACGCCTCTTGGCGCTCCTGTGCCAACTATTAAGGTATCAACAAATGAAGCCTTAGCCACTAAAAAGAACGGGTGGATTGATTTTGATGCTTCTCCTGTTTTAGATGGCAAGGAGCTTGATGACGAGTTTTATAATTATGTTATCAAAGTTGCTTCTGGCGAAGAAACAAACAACGAGCTACATGGCTATCGTGAAATATCTATTTTTAAGGACGGAGTTACACTATGAAAACTATTATTAATGATAATTTTTTGCTTGAGGGCGAGGTAGCCCGTGAGCTATATAAGGTAGCTAAGGATTTGCCAATTATTGACTACCATTGTCACTTAGACCCTAAGCTAATTGCTATTGACTATCAATTTGACAACCTTGGTGAATTATTCCTTGGTGGTGACCACTATAAGTGGCGTATGATGCGCTCCTTTGGTGTTGACGAGGAATATATCACAGGAAAAGCATCCTACAAGGACAAATTCCGTGAGTTTGCAAGAGCCCTACGCTATGCTATTGGCAACCCACTTTATCACTGGACACACTTAGAGCTTAAGAGATATTTCGGTATTGACGAGGCACTTACCGAGGAAAATGCAGATGAGATTTATGAAAGATGCACTGCTCTTTTAAGAACACCTGAATTTTCTTGTCGTAATTTAATTAAAAATTCAAACGTTGAGGTTGTTTGCACAACTGATGACCCTATTGATACCCTATGCTACCACGACCAAATTAAGGAAAGTGGCTTTAGTGTAAAGGTACTTCCTGCTTTCCGTCCTGACAAGGTAGTAAATATTCATAAGGAAACGTTTTTACCTTATATTGAAAAGACTGGGGTTAAGAGCTACGAGGAGTTAAAGTCATGGCTTGCAAGCCGTCTTGACTTCTTCCACGAAAAGGGCTGTCGCCTCTCCGACCATGGTCTTGACTTTATTCCATATGCGGTTGGCGATGCTGGTGCTATTTTTGAAAAGGCACTTAAGGGTGAGGCGCTTACAAATGAGGAAATCAACGCTTATATGACTGACCTTCTTGTTTTCTTTGGCAAGGAATATGCATCTCGTGGCTGGTGCATGCAAATACACGTTGGTGCTATTAGAAACAATAACACAAAGATGTATAAATTGCTCGGCCCTGACACTGGCTACGATAGCATTGCTGAAACTAACCTTGCCGAAAATCTTGCAAGGCTAATGGACACACTTGAAATGACAAACGAGCTACCAAGAACTATTCTTTACTCACTAAATCCAAAGGACAACTACGTGCTTGGCACTCTTATGGGTTGCTTCCAAGGTAGTGGTATTGGCTCTAAGATTCAGCTTGGCTCTGGCTGGTGGTTTAACGACCAAAAGGATGGTATGGAGGAGCAACTAAAGGCACTTGGCAACCTTGGTGTGCTTGGATGCTTTGTTGGTATGCTTACAGACTCACGTAGCTTTGTTTCATATACAAGACACGATTACTTCCGTAGAATTCTTTGCAATCTTATTGGCACTTGGGTTGAAAAGGGACTTTACCCTAATGACGAAAAAATGCTTGAAAAAATCGTATGTGGTATTTCATACGAGAATGCTAAGAATTATTTTAATTTTTAAGTAATCCCTCCGTCTGCTAACGCAGACACCTCCCTTTTCAAAGGAGGC
>JAZOCP010000148.1:0-3316 GCA_045596585.1 Eubacteriales bacterium | reverse complement strand
CTTGCAATTTCTTCAGATACGCCGTCCATTTCAAACAATACTCTGCCTGGCTTAACAACGGCTACCCAATACTCAGGGGTGCCCTTGCGGGAACCCATACGAGTTTCAGCTGGCTTCTCTGTGATTGGCTTGTCAGGGAATATCTTAATCCAAACCTGACCACCACGACGAATGTATCTTGTCATGGCAATACGTGCTGCTTCAATTTGGTTAGCTGTAATCCAAGCTGGCTCAGTTGCAACAAGACCGTAAAGACCGTTTGTTACCTTGTTACCTCTTGAAGCCTTACCCTTAAGGCGACCTCTTTGAACACGTCTATATTTAACTCTTTTAGGCATTAACATTAGCGCTCGCCTCCTTCGGTGTTCTTAGGAGCACGTGGTGCTCTGCGTGTATTGTTACGGCCTTCTTTAGCGTCCTTGTTGAACTTTCTTCTTGGTCTGTCCTTCTTTTCCTCAGTTGTTTTGTTAACCTCAGAAAGGATTTCACCCTTATAAATCCAAACCTTAACGCCTATTTTACCGTAAGTTGTGTTAGCCTCCCAAAAACCATAGTCAATGTCTGCTCTGATTGTTTGAAGAGGAATTGTACCCTCGTGGTAGTGCTCTGTACGAGCGATTTCAGCGCCTGCAAGACGACCGCTACATGCGATCTTAATACCCTTAGCGCCAAGACGCATTGTTCTACCAATCGCTTGCTTCATTGCACGACGGAATGCGATACGTCTTTCAAGTTGGCTACAAATGCTTTCTGCAACGAGTTGAGCGTCAAGATCAATTGGCTTAACCTCTACTACGTTTACAACTGCCTTCTTGCCTGTGAGCTTTTCAACTTCTTCTCTGATCTTATCGATTTCAGAGCCACCCTTACCGATAATCATACCTGGCTTTGCACAGTGAATGAATACCTTTACAGTTTCCTTAGCGTCTCTTTCGATTTCAATCTTTGAAATACCAGCTGATAAAAGCTTGTTCTTAAGATGTTCTCTTAAGTTATAGTCAGATACAAGGATATCGCCGAACTTTTCGTCAGAAGCGTACCATCTTGAATCCCAATTCTTAATTACGCCAACGCGTAATCCATGAGGATTAACTTTCTGTCCCATAGTCGACTCTCCTTTACTCTTTCTCTGCCACTACTACTGTAATGTGGCTTGTTCTCTTTAATATTGTGTTAGCGCTTCCCTTACCTCTTGGCATAACTCTTTTGAGCATATGACTACCAGGTGTTACTAAGCACTTAGAAACATATAATTTTGATTTGTCCATATTATGATTGTTCTCAGCATTCGCTACTGCACTAGCAAGAACCTTCTCAAGAATTTCAGCACCTCTTTTTGGTGTGTTCTTAAGAATAGCCGCTGCCATTTCAACATCCTTGCCACGAATAAGGTCAAGAACTATTTGAACTTTGCGAGGAGCGATGCGAACATCATATAGATATGCTTTAGCTTCCATGTGATGTTATCTCCTTATTTCTTACCGTTATTAGATGTTTTTGATCCTGCGTGACCCTTGAATGTTCTTGTAAGAGCAAACTCACCGAGCTTGTGTCCTACCATATCCTCAGTTACATATACTGGAACATGCTTTCTGCCGTCATGCACAGCGATTGTGTGTCCAACAAACTCTGGGAAGATTGTTGAAGAACGTGACCAAGTCTTTAAAACTTTCTTTTCGCCCTTTTCGTTCATAGCAACGATACGGTTGTAAAGCTTTTCTTCTACATAATAGCCTTTTTTTGCTACGTTTCTGCTCATTATTTCTTCCTCCCTTATCTATCGTTTCTTCTCTTAACGATGTATTTGTTGGTTCTTGCCTTCTTATTTCTGGTCTTGTAACCAAGAGCAGGCTTGCCCCAAGGAGTAACAGGTCCTGGTCTTCCAACAGGAGACTTACCTTCACCACCACCGTGAGGGTGATCGCATGGGTTCATTACAGAACCACGAACGGTTGGACGGATGCCCATGTGACGTGTCTTACCAGCCTTACCGATCTTAATGGTATCATGCTCGATGTTACCGATTTGACCGATTGTAGCCTTGCAGTCAAGTCTTACAAGTCTAACCTCACCAGATGGGAGACGAACTTGTGCCATTCCGTTCTCTTTAGCCATAAGCTGAGCTTGTGCACCTGCTGTACGAGCAAGCTGACCGCCCTTGCCTGGATAAATTTCTACGTTGTGGATTATAGTACCTACTGGAATGTTTTCAATAGGAAGTGTGTTACCTGGCTTAATATCTGCATCTGCACCAGAGTAAAGAACGTCACCGTCTGTAACTCCGAGAGGTGCAATTACATAGCTCTTCTTACCTTCTTCATTTTGGAGAAGTGCGATGTAAGATGTTCTGTTAGGGTCATATTCAATACCGATAACAGTGTTCTTGCCATCTTCTCTCTTGAAGTCGATAATTCTGTATTTTTGTTTGTTTCCGCCACCGTGATGACGAACTGTGATTTTACCATAGCTGTTACGACCTGCGTGCTTTTTCTTTGTTTCGATTAAGCTCTTTTCAGGTGTAAACTTTGTAACCTCATCAAATGAAGCCACTGACATGTGTCTTCTTGAAGGTGTGGTGGGCTTATATTTCATTGTTGCCATTTTAGCTTACCTCCCACATTAGTTCAAGCCATTAAAGAACTCGATTTCCTTTGAAGAAGCTGTAAGTGTTACGATAGCTTTCTTCCACTCAGATGTGAATCCGAAGTGATAACCAAGTCTCTTTGGCTTTTTCTTCATATTTATTGTATTAACTTTTGCAACCTCTACGCCGAAGAGCTCTTCAACTGCTTTTGCAATCTCTGGCTTTGTAGCGTCAGCTGCAACCTTGAATGTATATCTCTTATTTGCGATACCATCCATTGATTTTTCTGTAATAATTGGTTTGAGGATTATGTCCTGAGCGAATTTCATTACGCATATACCTCCTCTAATTTTTGTACTGCAGCTTGTGCAAATACGATTGTGTTGCAGTTAAGGATATCGTAAGCATTAAGTGTGTTTGTGTAAGCAACCTTAACACCGGCGATATTTGCAAGGCTCTTAACCACCATAGCGTTTGGTGCATCAAGAACAACGAGTGTCTTTTTGCCTGCGCCAATGGCTGTGAGCATGCTTGCCATAACCTTTGTCTTGTAGCTTTCAGCAACGATTGCATCTACAACTACCATTTCATTGTTTGCTACCTTAGCGCTAAGTGCACTGAACATAGCGATTTGCTTAACCTTCTTATTAAGCTTCTTTGTATATGAGCGTGGCTTTGGACCAAGAGCGATTCCACCATGTGTCCATTGTGGTGAACGTGTTGAACCTTGTC
>JAZOCP010000147.1:0-7478 GCA_045596585.1 Eubacteriales bacterium | reverse complement strand
GTAAATAATTAAATTGATACTTGACAAAGAAAAAAATAGGTGCTAAAATTTATTTGTAAGGGAGTAATCGACAACACCTTGTGTTGTGGTAAAGTCAACATCATGGCCTTTTGGTCTGGCTTTATTTTAAACGATAAGACTTATCTGTCAAGGTACAGGTAGGTCTTTTTTTAATGATTACTTAAAATAAGAAAGGAATAGATATGAAAGAGTATTTAAAAAGCTCAGAAGAGGTTTTAAAAGAACAAGGCACTGGCGAAAATGGTCTTTCAACCGACGAGGCCACAAAAAGACTTGAGGCAAATGGTAAAAACAAGCTAAAAGAGGACAAAAAGGAAACTCTTATTGTTCGCTTTTTGAAGCAGCTTAGTGAGCCTATGACAATTATTTTGCTAATAGCAGCCGTAATTTCCGCGGCAATTGAATTACCACATTTTCCAACCGACACAGTGATTATTTTAGCGGTAGTTTTACTTAATGCTATTTTAGGCGTTGTTCAAGAGGGCAAGGCTGAAAAGGCACTTGAGGCTTTACAGCAAATATCAGCTGCAACCTCAAAGGTGATAAGAAACGGACACCAAATTACCATAAGAAGCGAAGATATTGTCGTTGGTGATATCATAGTTTTAGAGGCTGGAGATGCTGTTCCTTGCGACTGTCGTATTATTGAAAGTGCAAGCTTAAAGGCAGAAGAGGCGGCGCTAACTGGTGAGAGTGTTCCTTCAAACAAAATCAGCGAAACACTTGATGCTGGCGCAAATGGCGATGTGCCACTTGGCGATCGTAAAAATATGGTGTTTATGGGTTCAACTATTGTATATGGTAGAGCAAGAGTGGTTGCAGTTGCCACCGGTATGGACACAGAAATGGGTAAAATTGCCGATGCACTTTCAAATGCAAAGGAAGGCAAGACACCACTTCAAAAGAAGCTTGGTCAATTAAGCAAAATTCTTACATTTATAGTTATTGGCATATGCGTTGTAATGTTCGGAATTAACGTAATAAGAGGCACAGTTGGTGGTGGCTTTGGTTGGGGCGAGGCGCTTGATAGCTTTATGCTTGCAGTTGCCCTTGCAGTTGCCGCTATTCCAGAGGGACTTGCTACTGTTGTAACTATGGTGCTTTCAATTGGTGTTACTAATATGTCAAAGCGTAACGCAATTATAAGAAAGCTTACAGCTGTTGAAACACTTGGCTGTGCACAAATTATTTGTTCGGACAAAACAGGTACACTTACACAAAACAAAATGACGGTTGTTGAGCATTTTGGCAATGACGTAAAGCTACTTGCTAACGCAATGTCACTTTGTTCAGATGCAGAATTTGATACCGAGGTAGGCACAGCCATTGGTGAGCCAACAGAGTGTGCACTCGTTAACTACGCAGAGGTAGTTGGCATCTCAAAGAACGAGCAAAAGCACAAGCTTGTTCGTATAAATGAGGTTCCATTTGACTCAATGCGTAAGATGATGACAACAATTCACGATGAAAATGGAAAGATAATTCAATTTACAAAGGGCGCTCCAGACGAGATTTTAAAGCGTTCTAAGTATGTATGGGAAAATGGCTCGGCTGTTCAATTAAGCGACGAAAAGCGTGCCGAAATCCTCTCACAAAACAAAAATATGGCAGACAGAGCCCTTCGTGTTTTAGCAGTAGGATTTAAAAATCACGACACGTCCCCCACTGAAATTACAAGTGTGGCACTTGAAAACGAGATTGTGTTTATAGGTCTTGTTGGTATGATTGACCCAGTTCGTCCTGAGGTTAAAGCGGCAATTGAGGAGTGCAAGGGTGCGGGAATACGCGCAATTATGATTACGGGTGACCACAAGGACACAGCGGTTGCAATTGCACTTGAGCTTGGTATTATAACTGATGCAAGTCAAGCTATTACAGGTGCTGAGCTTGATGAAATTAGCGATAAGGATTTTGAAACATTAGTAGAGAAATATTCAGTTTATGCAAGAGTACAGCCAGAGCACAAAACAAGAATTGTAAATGCTTGGAGAGCTAAGGGTAAGGTAACTGCTATGACAGGTGATGGTGTAAATGATGCGCCATCTATTAAAAACGCAGATATTGGTGTTGGTATGGGAATTACTGGTACTGATGTTACAAAGAGCGTTGCAGATATGATTTTAACAGATGACAACTTTGCAACAATAGTTTCCGCTGTTGGCGAGGGAAGACGTATTTATGACAACATAAGAAAAGCAATTCAATTCTTGCTTGCATCAAATATGTCCGAGGTTATCTCAGTATTTTTAGTATCACTTATTTCCGCCGCAACCTTGTTTGAGGCGCCACATCTACTATTCATTAACTTAATTACAGACTGCTTACCCGCCATTGCACTTGGTATGGAGGAGAGTGAGAAAAATGTAATGAAGCGCAAGCCAAGAGAAACAAATGAAGGCATTTTTGCACGTGGACTTGGCTTTGGTGTTGTATATCAAGGTATTGCTGTTGCAGGCTTAACCTTACTCTCATACTACCTTGGTAGATATGCATTTGGCACAAATGACCCATTACTTGGTACCTCAATGGCGTTTTTAACTCTTTCAATGTCAGAGATATTCCACTCATTTAATATGCGTTCACTTAAGGGCTCAATTTTTACAATCAAAAAGCAGAATTTGATCCTTTGGGGAGCTGGAATTATAGCCACAGGGGCGACAATTTTGGTATTACAAGTGCCATTTATTGCCGAAAATGTGTTCTCACTACAACCACTTAATGTAGGCGAATTCTTTAGTGCAGTTGGTATCGCGTTTGCAATAATTCCACTTGTTGAAATAGTTAAGCTAATCCAAAGACTAATCGACAAGAAAAAATCAAAATAAGTTAAGCAGGGATTCCTTTATTGGGATTCCTGTTTTTTTTGTTGACAAATAAAATATTCTATGCTAATATAAATTTAGATATTTTATTATAACACGAGGGAATTATGAAGAAAAAATTATTTTTGCTTACCTTAATAATATCAGCATTGGTTTGCTTATTTGCAATAAGCGTCTCAGCTACTGAATATACTGTAAAAACAGCTGACGAGTTTAATTCAGCCTTTGCAGAAGCGGTTGATGGAGATACTATTGTTATTAAAGCCGATATTAGTGCTCAATTCAATTTTGGTAAAACAATTACCTACATTCTTGATGGCGGAGTAAAATGGAGCGCAACTGGTGGCTATGGCACTAATATGTGTGATGCAACTGGAAAAGATGTAAAGGTTTATGCAAGAAATGGTAACGGAACATTTTACCCAGCCGCGTCTATGTGGTTTAACAATACAGGCGATAACAAAACAAGCGATCTTTCATCAACCACATTTTCCTTGGGTTCACTTGATAATAGCAAGTTAATACTTGATTGCTCTGTGTTCACAGCGAATAATAGCAGAATGTTTTATAGTGCAACGTTAAAGGAGTTCAACCTCCTTCCTGGAGCTTCTGTTACTAACTTAAATGTTGTCAATTCCGGCTCTTGCTATATTTATGCTACAACAGTTAATATGTATGAGGGTGCTGAAATTTATGGCAACAAAATGACAAATTATACAGCAATTATACGCGCTAATACATTTAATATGTATGGCGGTAAGGTATATGGAAACTATTTTGGTTGCTATGGCTTATCTCAGTCGGATAATAATGTTGTATTTGGCGGAGAAATATTTGATAACTATGTTACAGGTGCAGCAAACTCAAGTGTTCCGTCAGCCTTACTGAATAACAAAGCAGGTTCGGGAAATGGAAAATTTATAATTTATGGCGGCAGCATAAATAACAACATCTTGTTAACTTCGAATGCTGAAAGACAAGCGATATTGTGTGCTGCGGGTGGCTCTTATATCACCTCGGGCGTTTATTTTGATAATTACGAAACAACCGATTGGGGAGAAGCACCAACAAAGGTGGGTAATGTATATACAAGCGCGTATGATGTAGCTAATGCTTCAGAATCAACAATTCAAGGTAATTATTCTACAGCTGTATATTCATTGATCTTCAAAAACGCTGATTCTTCAGTTATCAACGCATACATGGTTAAAGCTGACGGCACGGTTTTAAAGGCTGTTGATAGTTCAACTGAAATTACTGTACCAAGTGACGTATCAAAATGGACAACAAAAATGAATTACTGTGTTGGTGTAACACCTGACATTGCAAAGCAGGGCACGTATTACGTGGCTGTTGACCACAAGACAGAGGACGACCATAACTGCCAAACAGCCCTTATATGCAAAACCTGTGAGGTGGTAATCATAGAGGCTCTTGAGCATATTATCGATGAGATTTACGAATATCAAAATGGCTATCTTGAAAAGGGCATACACAAAATTGGCTGCACAAGAGAAGGCTGTGAATATGGTAGCACCGAGACTCTAAGTCCTTTGTTTGTAAACAAGGGATATACAAGGTCAAATGACGGAAGTAGCTTTGCATATGGTATTTCTATAGATAAAGATGCGATTATGCTATATGAAGATGCAACAGGTATAACCATTAACTATGGTGTTATTGTTGGTCAGCCAAATGGCGATAACGGAAATATCGTTGATATGGATGGAAAATCATTGCTTGATAAGTCAGTTATTGCAAGCTTTGTAGATGTAAAATACAATATTTACAACGTAAAGCTAACAGATATTTCAACTGAAGAGCAAAGAAATATGGATATTTATTGCTGTGCTTATGTTGTTGATGGCACAAAGGTGAGATATATTGGAAAGAGTGAAACTGGCTCAGCGGTTGCAATAAATTTAAATAAAATTCCTGTAATAGATGAATAAAAATAAGGGGGCTATATGGCTCCCTTAAATTTTTTCAACTATTTTAAATTATCTCTTGCTTAATTTAAAGTACTGTGCTACAATGTAGGTGAATTTTAATTTTATAAATTAAAAGGAGGCAAATATGTCTTCTAAAATAGACATTTTAAAGGGTAATCTTATAAAAAGTATGCTCTTTTTTGCATTGCCAATTATGCTTCAAGGGTTGCTACAAAGCCTTTATAACTCGGCAGACCTGGTTATAGTTGACATTTTCACAGGGGACGCTGCACTTGCTGCTGTTGGCGCCACCACAAGCATATACAATGTAATGACCGCACTCTTTATGGGAATTGCAGTCGGTGTTGATGTTGTTACCTCGTATAACTATGGTAGAGGAGAACACAAAAATGTAAAAAAAGCAATTGATACAGCTGTAATTGCATCAGCAATGCTTGGCGCTGTGGCAGTTGTATTAGGTGTTTTAATTGCTAAACCAGTACTACAGCTTATGGACACTCCAGAAGAAAACGAGGTTTTAAAAAATGCTACGCTTTATCTCAGAATTTTAATGATAGGTGTTCCTTTTAGTCTTCTTTTTAACTTCTGTTCGGCTGTTTTTAGAACTGCAGGTAAAACAAATAAGCCATTTAAGTATCTTGTAATAGCAGGCGCTTTAAATGTGGCATTAAATATTTTATTTGTTGCAGCCTTCGGTTGGGGAGTTGTTGGTGTGGCAATAGCTACGGTTATCTCTCAAATTACCTCTTGCTTGCTTTTATTTATTGAGCTTATGAGGCATAAGGGACTGTTTTCGTTTAGCTTTAAGGGTATTGAATTTTCTTGGCGACTTTTTGGTAACATGGTTGCAATTGGAATTCCAGCAGGACTGCAAAGCAGTGCATTTAGCCTGTCTAACGTATTTTTACAGACAGGCGTTAACTCATTTGGCACAAATGGCGTTGCCTCGGGCACAGCAGTAAACACAATTGAGGGTCTTATGTGGGTAACACTTTCCTCGTTTAATAATACAATAACTACATTTGTTAGCCAAAACTATGGTGCAGGTAATGTGAAAAGAGTAAAAAGCTCAATAATTACGGGAATTGTAATGACCGCAATACTTGGAATTATACTTGGCCTTACTACATACTTCCTTGGTGATCAAATAATGTCGATATTTATAAAAGGCAATGAGGAGGCGCTTATGTTTGCCCGTCAGCGCTATTCTGTTACCTTCCCAATGTATTTCTTGGCCGGCATTATGTCAGTATTACCAGGAGCTATAAGAGGTCTTGGCTCAAGCGTACCACCATCGATTATATCGCTAATTGGTGCGTGTGGAATAAGAATTTTGTGGGTATTTACAGTATTTGAGCACTTTAACACAATGACAGCTTTATTCTTGGTACACCCAATTACTTGGATTTTAACAAACATAGCTTTAGTAATCAATTTATTAATTGTATATAACATAGCGAAAAAAAGAATTAGGAGAATATAAAAATGGACGAAAACAAGGTGATTTTTACAGATGAAGAGGGAAACGAGCACGAGTTTGAGCTAATTTTTACCTTCGATTCAGAAAAAACAGGAAAAAGCTACGCAGTTCTTGGTAAAGATGATGGAAATGGTGGACTTGAAATAGTAGCCGCTACCTACACACCAACTGAGGATGATGATTTAGGTGAATTAAACCCTATTGAATCAGACGAAGAGTGGGAAATGGTTGAACAAACAATCGACTCCTTCTTTGAAGAAACAGAGGAATGAAAAAGGTGAGCTTTTGCTCACCTTTTTTATTTATGATTTCTTTTTTCTTAGCATAACAAACCTGTAAAACAAGTAGATAAGAGAGTAGGCAAGGTATCCAAACAATGTTGTAAATATAAAGATAATAGAGATATAAATTGCTTGACCAAGCCAGCCAATTGCATCTACCATCATTAATCTTATATTATCAAGCGCTTCCATATTACATTTTAATAGATTTTGATAGTTTTCTTTGAATATGTAAGCAAGTATTGTTGCCACAATTACATAAGCAGAAAGAATTATTGCAATAACAGGGAAGTCTTTTTTGAAGTTAAGCTTAAATTGCTTAAGCGCAATTGCAATAAATAAGTATAGTACAACTAAGTGATGGAATGCAAGAGTGTGAAAATCAAAAAAGTTATTTGCGACATTGGTAATAGCACCCTCAGGGTAAAGAATTGGCGGAATTATTAAAAAGAATAAAAACAATGAAGCAGTAGATGCAAATGTTATTCCATCAATATATTTTTTAACCTTGCCAAAGGAAAAAGCGTGTAAAGGCAATAAGAAAATAAATAAGCTACAATAATGGAGTGGTAAATGATAAAAATCATAGCCACCATCACGGGAAAGAGAAATTACCTGCTTTGCTAATTCTAAAAGTAAAATAGCTGATGCAATAATTCTCAGTGGTAATAGCTTAGTTTCCTCACTTTTATTTTTGAGTAAAAAGCCAAGTAAAACAGCAATTCCAGCAAATACAATAAAGGCAGGAATTATCGCATAAAAATGTGTTAGCGTCCAAAGTCCCATTTGTTAACTCCTTGAAAATAATATTAACAATATGTTAACACAACTGTGTCATTATTGCAACTGTTTTAGAATAAAATTTCCAATTTGTTCATATATAGTAGAAAAATGCGTAAAACTTACTTTTTTAGTATAAATT
>JAZOCP010000146.1:0-2751 GCA_045596585.1 Eubacteriales bacterium | reverse complement strand
CCCATGCAGCAGGGGCGTTGTTCTTGTATGTTGTTATCTTTGCATCTTCAAAATCGTTATAGTAGCTTGTTGTTCTTTCAGCATCACACTCTGGCTTTTGGCAAACTGAGTGCTTTGTGCCAGCGGCAGAGCCCTCGGCAGCTGTAAGAATTTCATAATCACCCCATAAGTGACCATATGAGTCAACAGCATCTGTCTTGCACTTAAAGCCACAACCATAGCATTCCATAATTGTGTAGCCAGCGTTTGAGCATGTAGGAGTAACCTTTTCAATCTCTTTGAATGAGTTGTGAGCACAGCCTGTATATTTTTCTACACCATCTGGAGTTTCAGGTGAGCTAATAACCGCTTGCTCAACTGCTGTATATGGAACAAACTCGTAAATGTAGCTTTCCCAAGCTGGACCAGGAACATCTACAGTTAGCTTAACTCCACTTGTAAATCTCGCAATGTCGCATGTAAATATAACACGCTTTGAGCCATCGGCATTAATTAAGAAACCATCTGGCTCGCCATCGCTGTTTGAATCACCAGATAAAACAACATTACCGCCACTTAATTGGATTTTGTACTTACAAGCAGCAACCCAATTATCGTTTTCGTCAAGATAATAAATTGTATATTCCTTATTTGTATTTGGAGCAACAGAGAATTGAACAGCTGTTACAAACAAATCATTAGGGAATGTCATTGTAGCGTAAATATCACCAGTTCTATTTGTGTACCAGCCTGTTGAATGTGAGCCATCCATAAGGGTTTCTGTACCAGTAGCCCATGAGTTATATTTACCAGAAGAGTTAATTGTTGCAGAGTTAATTAAATCCATTGCAACACGCTCTGTCTCTTTAACTGCTGCCATAACCTCAATTTCATAAATCATGGCAGGAGTGTTTCTTGTTGAGTGTGAAACCTCTAAACGAATAGCATTTGTTGTAATAGGAGCTTCAAATTCATATATAATAGCACCGCTAATACCTGCTGGAACTGCGTTCTTGTCAGAAAGAACACCAACAGTTTGCCACTCACCATCTATGAAAGCCTGGAGGTCGTATGAAACATAGCAGTCCTCGCCAAGGTTCCAAGCGGAGTAGTGTGGAGCAACTATTTTAACCATACCGATATCAAAGCTTTGCGCAAAGGTAAGGTCAACTGTATCACCAGTAAAGCCTGCACCATCAGCCAATGTATCAGCACACCAGAATGTGTTTGTTGAGCCATCAATTGCATTCTTTGCAAGACAAACTGTGTAATATGATGTTGCAGAAATACCTGCAATCTTTGCTATATCAACGAATGAAGCGTTAACATATTCGCCACCTGTATAGGTGTAGTTACCTATATCAAGATCCCAAAGAAGCTCATCAAGCTCGGCAAGAGAAGGGATTGTAAATACCATGTTTGCTCCGCAAACCTGACATACTCTTGCTTCCTTACCACCAACGTACATTGTTGGGGAAACAAGTGTTTCAAATTTATCGCCCCATGTGTGGTTGCCTGTTGCTGGGATGGTAGAGTGAACTCTGTCCTCATCACAGCCCTCACGTGTACAATAAACGTGTGTATAGCCATCAGTTGCACAAGTAACCTCAATAACGTCAGTTACAAGGTTGTGTCCAAGCTTAGGAACATTTGTAAAGGTTGTAAGACCACATTTTTGACATTTTACATACTCCTTACCGCCCTTTTCACAAGTAGCAGCAGTCGATTTTTCAGGAACAGGAACTGTAACCTCGTGTGAACAGCCTACGCCACCTGCGTACCAAGCTGTAAGTGTAACATCTGCTGTTACAACGTCATTTGCAAAGTCCCATCTTGAGTCCTTGGACTTGCCAGCATACCAGCCAGAGAAAATCTTTCCCTCAGAAACTGGCTTTGGAGGCTCTGGAATTTTATCGCCTTCCTTAACCTTAATTGTAAGCTCACCATCAAAGGTACCACCCGCTGGGTTAAATGTAACTGTGTATGATGGACGTGTGTTATCTTCGTTGTCATCGCCATCACCATTGCCACCATTGCCACCGCACGAGGCGATAACGAGAACGGACATTAAGCATACAAGAGCTAAGAAGAGAACTAATAATTTCTTTTTCATTTGTTTCTCCTTTGTTTGTTTTAGGAAAATCCTAATGTGATTTGCTAAAATTTAAATGTTCCCCCGAAAAAATATTTTCGAGGGAACAAATAAGTAATTAAGCCTTTGGAACTACAAGAACTGAGAGCTCGCTCCAGTAGTCAGTACCATTAGATGGTGATTCCATAGTTACAACAATCTTAGTAACTATTTTTTCAATATTGAATGCCTTTGTTGCAGTATCGCCTGAACCAAATGATCCAACACCGATATCCTTAAATGTGCCATCTCCGTAATAAACTGTAACAGTGTATGAAGCAGAGCCTTGACCTGTTACTGCAAAAATATCAACATATGTAGCTTCCTTAGCTTCAAGTGTAACTACTAATGCACCAGTACCCTTACCGCACATATCCTTGTCTGTGTAAACGCCATTGATAAGGTTTTGACCCTTGTCACCACCCCAGCAGTTGCCATCGATTACAGGAGTCTTGAATGAGTCGAATGTGATATTTGTTAGAGGATCTGCCTCCTTTTCGTCGCACTCTGTGCAAACACGGCTTCTAACAAGACCGTTTTCTGTAATAGTTGTAGCCCATTGACCGAACTTATGACCAAGAGCCTCTTGTGTTACGTTATATTCTGTGTGACCACAAACGCCACATACTCTTGAAGATTGA
>JAZOCP010000145.1:0-11891 GCA_045596585.1 Eubacteriales bacterium | reverse complement strand
TTTCTTCAACCGGCTCTTATGAGGCATCTTATATTGCTTCAGAGGTGCTTTCTGGCTTGCTTGTTGCTGGTTGCCGTGGTATTTTTTCCACCCACTTACACGAGCTTGGAATGATGATTGATGAAATTAATGATAGATGCAAAAAAGAGTCTGGCGAAAAAATTGATACTCTTGTTGCTGGCATCGAAAATGGTGAGAGAAGCTTTGTAATTTCCCGCCAAAAGCCTGATGGAAAGAGCTATGCAAGAGATATTGCATCAAAATATGGTATATCACTTGATAAAATTATTGAAAAAATTGAAAAAAATAAATAATTTTTTAAAAATAGCTATTGCAATTAAGAAAAGTTTGTGTTATACTACATAGCGTAATTTTGAAAATTAGTCTTATCTACGTAAACGGAGGTGTAAAAATGGCTATTTGTTCTGTATGCGGAAAAGGTCTTTCTTTTGGCCACAATGTTTCTCACTCTAACCGCAAAACTAACAGAGTTTGGAAACCAAATATCAGAAAAGTAAAGGCAGTTGTTGACGGTACTAACAAGACAATCAACGTATGTTCACGTTGTCTTCGTTCCGGCAAGGTAACTCGCGCTATCTAATTGAAAATTAAGACCGTTTAATACGGTCTTTTTTCATTTTTATCACTATAAAAGGAGTAATATGATAATAATATTAAGCTCTCAAATTAGCGAAGAGTTTTCTAAAAAAACAAATTTTGAGGTAAT
This sequence comes from Eubacteriales bacterium, assembly GCA_045596585.1. Lineage (GTDB taxonomy): Bacteria > Bacillota > Clostridia > Oscillospirales > CAG-272 > RGIG2000. The sequence continues at coordinate 11,164 of JAZOCP010000145.1, read as the reverse complement.
TTCGTTGCCACCATATAAAAAGCTTGATGCACCAGTATCTTCACATGCAGATATGCTAATTTCCATAATTGATGATACTTTATTTTGCTACGAGGAATATTATCTTGAAAATAGAGAAATTTTCAAAAAAATAGAGAATTACTACAAAGTAGTAAGGGTAGAGCATAAATGTACAAAAATATACCCTAATGATATTGCGCTAAATGTACTCATTATAGGCAAAATAATTTTTGCAAGGCTTGATTATACTGCCAATGAGATTATAGAATATGCAAAGAAAAATGGCTACAAGTTAGTAAATGTAAGTCAAGGGTATGCTGCATGCTCAACTCTGGTGCTTGGAAATTCTGCTATAACCTCAGATATTAGTATTTATAATGCATTAGTCAGTGAAGGAATTAATACACTTTTTGTTACCACAGAGGGGATTACTCTTACGGGATATAATTGTGGATTTATAGGTGGGGCAGCAGGAGTAATTAAGGATAAGGTGTATTTTTTTGGCAATTTAAAGGAATATTTAGATTGCGACAAATTTTCATTATTTTTAGAGCAAAATAATTTTAAGCTTATAGAAATTTTACCTAACGGAGTGTTTGATTTTGGTGGGTTTAAGCCAATTTTGAATTCCTAAAACAATAAAATACTAAAAAATAGCATTGTTTGAAAAAAACAGTGCTATTTTATTATAATTTATAAAAAAATACTTGTGCATTATAAAATATTATGTTATAATTAGAGTGAAAAAGTTTTGGAGGTGCGTTATGGGCGAATTTATAATGCATTATATTCGTTTAATTGGCGAAGCGATGTCCGGTTTAGGTGCATTAAACAGCATTCTTGACATTTTGCTTTTGTCGTTTATAATATTTACTGTTTATCATTTTATTAAAGAGAGACGTGCAGGAAAGCTTGCGTGGGGTGTTTGTATCTTTATCTTGTTTGTAGTTTTCTGTATAGTTTTAAAGTTACGCGCTATGGAGTTTGTGCTTTCAAACTTCTTCCAATTCGGAATTATTATTGCGTTTATTTTCCACCCAGAGCTTCGTTCCGCACTTGAAAAGCTTGGTGATACTTCAATTAAGGGTATAAAACAAATTGGTGACCAAAAGAATAACTCTACAACCAATGCATTAATTGATGAATTTTGTGAGGCAGTATTTGATTTGTCATCTACAAAGACTGGTGCACTTATAGTATTTGAAAGAAATACTAAGCTTGGAGATATAATTTTAACAGGTACTATCATTAACGCACAATTTAGTGGTACTCTTTTAAAGAGCATATTCTTTAACAAGGCTCCACTTCACGATGGTGCTGTTGTAATTAGAGCAAACAGAATTCACTCTGCTGGTTGTCTTTTACCACTTGAATCTGATAGAGAAATATATACCGAGCTTGGTACAAGACATCGCGCTGCTATTGGTGTTAGTGAGGTAAGTGACTGTATTTCCGTTGTAGTATCAGAGGAGACAGGCACAGTTTCACTTGCACACGAGGGCAAGCTTTCAAGAAACTTTACAAAGGTAACCTTGAAGAAAAAGCTTCAAGAATATTTAGTAAAGAATTCACAAGAGCATAAGAAAACTATTTCATCTAAAGTAACTATTAATACAGAGGAGTAAGGAGATATTATGGCAAAGTTTACAAAAACAACTGAAATTGATATTTCCGCTATGCATGAGGTAGTTGAAGAAACAACTCCTAAAAAGAGCAAATTTAAACTCGTTTTGTCAATTGTGATATCTGTTCTTATCGCTTTTATCATTTGGATTGTTGCTACTGAAATTAGTACAGATACTCATGAAAAAACCTATACTGATATAGATGTTTTAAATTCTGAAGAAACTATTGAGGTTAAGGTTAAAGGAACATATAGTGCGCTTGCAGATGTTAAGAAGGAACATTTTCATGTTGAAAAGGTTGGGGATAAGTATATTGTAATTCTAACCAAAAACAATAAATCTGTTGAAATTATTTCACCTTCACAACCAAAACTATGAGAGTAATAGTAGAGCAGATCAAAGTATCTATAAATACAACTGATAATGAGCTATTTGAAATGGTAAAGGCACGACTAAAAAAATCGCGTGCCTTTTCCAATTTTAGAGGTTTTTATGTTTATAAGCGTTCAATAGATGCACGAAAAAAGAATGATATAAAGCTTGTATATTCAGTATCTGTAGAGGTTGATGCTATAAAATACATAGACGAAGAAACACTAAAAGCGCTACAAATTAAGCTTATATCTGACACAGAGATAGAATTTATTAACAAGGGTGCATACCCAGAAAAAAGGCCACTTATCGTTGGCTTTGGACCTGCTGGTATGTTTTGTGGACTTGCCCTTGCACGTGCAGGGCTTAAACCTGTAATTATTGAACGTGGTGCAGATGTTGACACAAGAGTTAAGTGTGTTAATGAGTTTTATCAAAGCAAAAAGCTCAATCTTGACACTAATATTCAGTTTGGTGCTGGTGGTGCGGGTACTTTTTCTGACGGAAAATTAAACACTCTTATTAATGACCCTAAATGCGATTTTGTATTAAAAACATTTAAGGACTTTGGTGCACCAGAAGAGATTTGCTATAATGCAAAGCCTCATATTGGGACTGATATTTTAAGAGATGTTGTAAAAAATATTGCAAACCATATAACTAAGCTTGGTGGCAGTATTTATTACAATACTAAGCTAATTTCATTTGACAATGGCATAGCTATTACAAATAATGGAGAATTTTCATATTCTTCACTTGTTTTAGCAATTGGACACAGTGCGCGTGACACTTATAATTATCTTCTTTCCAAGGGTATGGCAATTGAGCCTAAGCCTTTTTCCGTAGGCGTTCGTGTCGAACATTTACAAAGCGATATTAATTATGCTATGCATGGTGACTTTGCCAACAATCTTGAACCTGCATCGTATAAGCTATCACACAGGGAGAACAACAGGGGCGTTTATTCATTTTGTATGTGCCCAGGTGGTGAGGTTGTTGCTGCCCAAAGCGAAGAGGACACAGTGGTGGTGAATGGTATGAGCAATTTTGCTCGAAATGGAAAAAATGCAAATTCTGCAATTGTAGTTCAAATAAATCGTGAGGATTATGGCAATACACCACAAAAAGCAATAGACTTTCAGCGAAATCTTGAAAAGCAAGCATTTATATTGGCGGGCTCAAGCTACAAAGCTCCAGTTCAGACTATGGGAGATTTTTACGACGAAGTAGTAAAAAATGAGCCAAAGAGAATAATGCCAACTTATATGCAAGGCAATACCGAGCTATGTGATTTAAACAGAGCATTGCCTAAATTTGTATGCGATTATTTAAAGCTCGGATTTAAAAAATTTGGACAGAAAATTAGTGGCTATGATGCAGATGATGTTGTTTTAACAGGCGTTGAGACAAGGACATCTTCGCCAATAAGAATTATTCGTACTGAGAATTATAATACACTTAGCGACAAAAGCATTTATCCATGTGGAGAAGGTGCAGGATATGCGGGTGGAATTATGAGTGCGGCGGTTGATGGCATTAATGTTGCATTAGCTATACTGAATAAAGGATTATAATGGAACAAAAAAATATTAAAAAATGGGTTATAAAGGCTGATTTGAGTGATAAAGAGGCGATATCTGACATCTCGCTTTCACTTGGATGCTCACAAACGCTTGCAACCTTGATTTATAATCGAGATTACAAGGATAAGGAATCAGCCCGCGCCTTTCTTGAAAAAAGCCAAGAGATTTTACATGACCCCTTCTTGCTAAATGATATGGAAAAGGCAACGAAGAGGATTATTGAGGCAATTAAAAACAAAGAAATTATTACAATTTTTGGTGATTATGATGTTGACGGAGTAACTTCTGTGAGCATACTTTATCTATACCTTAAAAATCTTGGTGCAAATATAAATTACTATATCCCATCAAGAAAGGGCGAGGGATATGGTGTTTCAATTGATGCAGTAGATGCTTTAAAAGCAAATGGTACTAACTTAATAATTACAGTAGATACAGGTGTAACAGCTATTAATGAGGTAAAATATGCAAATAGTATAGGAATTGATGTTGTTGTAACTGACCACCATGAGTGTGCTGAAGCTTTGCCAGAAGCGGTAGCAGTAATTAATCCCAAAAGACGCGACTCTACATATCCGTTTTCTGCACTGGCAGGTGTTGGTGTGGTATTTAAGCTATTATGCGCTATTGAAAAGGACTACACAGGTGTAGAGCTTATTGATGCGACAAGAAAAATTGCTTATGAATATTCTGACCTAACAGCAATTGGTACAGTTGCTGACGTTATGCCTGTGGCTGACGAGAATAGAATAATTATTACCCTTGGATTAATTCAAGCTGAAAATACAAATAAAATTGGTCTTCGTGCACTTTTAGATAAGTGTAGAATGGGAGATGGTAAGACTCCAAAAAATAATAAAAAGAGTAAAAACCTAAGCTCTGGATTTGTTGGATATACCTTGGCACCTCGTATAAATGCCGCTGGTAGAATAGCTGAGGCGGGATTAGCTGTTGACTTGTTTTTAGAAAACAACCCTATAAAGGCAGATAATCTTGCAGATCAGCTTTGTGAGCTTAATAAAGATAGACAATATACTGAAAATAAAATTGCAGAAGAGGCATATCAAATAGTTGACAGTGATGAATGCTCATCTTCTAAGAGCATACTCGTAATCGATGGTTTATATTGGCATAGTGGTGTTATTGGTATAGTATCCTCACGTGTAAGTGAAAAATATAATAGACCATCAATTCTTATTACATTTGAGGAAAATGATGACCCAAATGATCCAGAGGCGATAGGTAAGGGCTCAGGTAGAAGTATTGGTGGACTAAACTTAATTGAAGCACTTAACTCTTGCTCAGACCTTCTTGAAAAGCATGGTGGACATGATTTTGCAGCTGGACTTAGCATTAAACGCAAAAACCTCAATGAATTTAAGAAAAGAATTGAAGAGTATGCGTGTGAGCATTTTAAAAACAATCCACCACAAAATACATTAAATATCGATTGTCAGCTTGATTTTAATGAGTTAACAATAGGTTTGGTTAGGGAAATTTCATTGCTTGAGCCTTATGGTGCAACAAATCCACAGCCTGTATTTGTCAGTAGAGGTGTGGTTGTATCGAGTATTTCACCTGTTGGTATGAATAGGCATCTTCGCATTAATCTTGAAAATTCTAAGAAGAGATTATGTGCTATGTACTATTCAATGACTAAGGAAGAACTTGAACTTTCATATGGTGATGAGGTTGACGTTGTTTATAACCTTGAGATTAATGAATACAATGGAACAGAAAGTGTTCAGCTTAATGTAAAAGATATAAGATTAAGTCAAAACACTATTGATATGGAAATGGAAAACGAAAGGCTTTATCAAGAGGTTAAGGCTGGTTTATCTAAATTATCCTTTGATGAAATTGTTCCAACAAGAGAGGATTTTGCATTTGTTTATCAATATTTGCAAAATAATGCAAGATATGGTAAAGCATCTTATCGCTATAGCAAGCTTTTAAGTGATATTAATGCTTATAAATCTGTATTGGGCTTGAATTTTATTAAGGTAAAAACCATAATTAAGGTGTTTAGAGAATTGAATATAATATACATTGATGAAATTGATGATTATTCCTTTGATTTTAAATTCTCAAGCACAAAAAATAAAACAAATTTAGATAAATCGAACATACTAAAGAAATTAAAGCAAACATACATAAAAAGATAAGAGGATTATTATGACAGAGGAAAGATATCTGGAAATAGCGCCACTTTTGAAAACGCTTGAGTCTAATGGCAGAAGCTATGATATTGAAAAAATAAAGTCGGCGTTCCTTTATGCAAAGGAGCTTCATGAGGGACAAACGCGTCTAAGTGGAGAGCCATATATTATGCACCCTATTTCGGTTGCTGAGATAGTGGCAGGACTCGGGCTTGATACCGATTCTGTTTGTGCTGCATTTTTGCATGATACAGTAGAGGACTGTCCAGATAAAACTGATTTAACCGAAATTACAAGAATTTTCGGCTCTGATGTTGCACTTTTAGTAGATGGTGTAACTAAGATAAAATCTATTAATGTTGAAGATAAAGAAGAGGCACAGATTGAAAGCATTAGAAAAATGCTTCTGGCTATGTCTAAGGATATAAGGGTAATATTTATTAAGCTTTGTGATAGAGTTCATAACATGCGTACGCTATACGTTAAAAAGGATGCTAAGCGCCGTGCAACAGCCCTTGAAACAATGCATGTTTATGCGCCACTTGCTCACCGTCTTGGTATGCAAAAAATTAAGCAAGAGCTTGAAACCTATGCACTTCAGTATCTTGATCCTATTGGTTATAATGAAATTAAGGCACATATTGAAGAAAAATATGGAAAAAACGTTAATTTTATAGAAAACACAACTGCAAAGGTAAAAGAGGAATTGTCAAAAACCTCTATTGATTTTTCACTTGGTGGACGTGTAAAAACAGTTTACAGTGTATATCGCAAGATGTATAACCAAAACAAGACCTTTGATGAAATATACGACTTTTATGCACTTAGAATTATTGTAAATACGGAGCTTGAGTGCTATACAGCCCTTGGCTTAATCCATGAAATGTATAAGTCTGTCCCTGGTAGATTTAAGGACTATATTTCAACACCAAAGCCAAATATGTATCAGTCACTTCATACAACCGTTATTGGTAAAGATGGTATTCCATTTGAGGTACAAATAAGAACACGTGAAATGCATCAAATTGCTGAATACGGTATTGCTGCGCACTGGAAATATAAGAGTGGAGAAAAATCAAGTGCTGATATTGATAATAAGCTTGACTGGATTTCTAAGCTGATTGCAACCGAGGAGGAAGCGATAGACCCTGAGGACTTCATGCATGCCTTTAAAATTGATATTTTTCACGATGAAACATTCGTGTTTACTCCAAAGGGCGATGTAATTGCCTTACCACTTGGTTCAACTCTTATCGATTTTGCTTATAAAATTCACACAGGTGTTGGTAATAAGATGGTTGGCGGTAAAATCAATGGAAGAATTGCTCCCATTGATTCAGTTCCACAAAACGGTAATATTGTTGAAATTATTACCTCTAATGCCTCTAAGGGACCAAGTCGTGATTGGCTTAACATTGTAAAAACGGGTGAAGCAAGAAATAAAATCAGACAATGGTTTAAAAAGGAAAAGAGAGCAGAAAACATTATCGTTGGAAAAGCTTTAATTGATAAAGAGTTCGCTCATTTCCGTGCCACATGTACTGATGAAGAAAAGAATGCAGTTGTAGCAGCGGTTGCGAAGCGCTTCGGCATGATGGACGCTGATGACCTTTATAATGCACTTGGATATGGCGGAACGAGTATATCCAAGATCGAAAAGAAAATTCGCGATGAGTATGAAAGAACCGTCAAGGAAAAGGATGCAAAGGAAATTGCTAATAATCCTATCATTGAACCTACAATTACACCTACCACAAAGAAAAAACATAAATCAAGCGGTGGTGTCATTGTTGACGGAGAGGAGGGCTGCGTAGTAAAATTTGCTAAATGCTGTAATCCTTTACCTGGTGAAAACATTGTTGGATTTATTACTAAGGGCTATGGTATATCAATTCACAAAATTGATTGCCCTAATGTAAAGGAAGCATTTTCAAACGAGGAATATGCAACAAGATTTGTAAAAGCAGAGTGGGATACTCCTTCAAGCAGCTCATATCGTTCAACATATGAGTCTTCACTCCAAATTCTTGTTACTAATCGTATGTCAATCTTGGCTGAAATTTCAACTGCACTTGCCGAAATGAAGATTGATATAGTTTCAATTAATACTAAAAATGTTGAAGATACAACACTATTCAATATGACAATTTCCTGTCGTGATATTTCACACTTTAACTCAATTATTGCTCGCTTAAGAGGAATAAAGGACGTAATTAGAGTGACAAGAGCAATGGGAACGAGATAATAAATAAGGAGATACAAATGAGACTAATATTAGATGGTAAAATCAATAAGCTGTATGTTCAGTCTCTTTGTATGATGTTTTTCCGTGGCGAAAGGTTTCCCGAAAATGAAGAGAACCCACGCGGAACCCTTTATTTAAGGGTTGTTGAAAAAAATGATGGAGTTGAATCGTATTGTGAGCTTGAATATGATAAAAAAGCTACAAAATCAAGTGATTTTTCTCCATTTGATAAAAACAATACGCGCGAAAGGACAATTAAATGCTCAATTGGTCGCGCGATATATACTGCGGGCAAGGAAATAACAGGAAAAACTATTCCTTGGGGAATTTTGACTGGAATTCGCCCATCTAAAGTGGGCGCGGAGCTTCTTTCTTGCAATTCATATGATGATGCCTTAGAAATTCTTCAAGAAAGGTATTTGCTTTCCAAAAGCAAGGCAAGACTCACTCTTGAGGTTGCAAAAAATGAGACTAAAATTATCAATAAATATTCTAATCAGGACTGTAGCCTATATATTTCAATCCCGTTTTGTCCTACAAGGTGTGAATATTGCTCATTTATTTCTTATGCGACAAAAAAGCTATTTGATTTAATACCAAGCTATCTAAATAAGCTATATTTTGATATAAAAGAAAAATGTGAGCTAATTAAGGAGCTTAATTTAAGGCTTTCTACTGTTTATATTGGTGGTGGTACACCAACCACGTTAAATGAGGCACAGCTAAGAGAGCTACTTCAAGTAGTTTCAAGCTCTTTAGATATTTCCTCGCTTGATGAATTTACTGTTGAGTGTGGACGACCTGACACAATTACAGAAGAGAAGCTTCAAATTCTTAAGGAACATGGCGTAAAAAGGATAAGCGTTAATCCACAAACATTAAACGATTCTGTCCTTGAAAAAATCGGCAGAAATCATACGGTTGCTGATTTTTATAATGCTTATAATATGGTTGAAAAAGCTGAATTTTGCTTTGTAAATACTGATTTAATAGCTGGACTTGAGGGCGATAATTTTGAAAGCTTTAAAAATACGGTTGACAATATAATAGCATTATCTCCACAAAACATAACAGTACATCCCTTTTCAGTCAAAAAATCTGCACATACAAGAGAAACTAATGGTGATATATATAATTTAGAGGGCGATTTTGCTGTTCTAAGTGTGGATTATGCAGTAGAAACACTAATAAAAAATAACTATTTGCCATATTATATGTATAGGCAAAAAAATACAATATCTGACCTTGAAAACGTAGGTTATGCAAAGGCTGATACTTTTGGAATTTATAATGTTTTAATGATGTCGGATACGCATACTGTTTTTTCTGCAGGTGCTGGTGCTACTACTAAGCTTGTGAGGAAAAATAATGAAAATATTGAGATAAGTAGAATATTTTCACCTAAATATCCATATGAATATTTGCAGGACAACCAAAATCAAAAAGAAAAAATTTTAGAATTTTTTAAATAATATCATAAAAGGAGGTGCTTTGCTTGAAGATAATTGATATTGATTTTAAAAATGAAAAGGAAATAATTAAATTTGTTCAATGCTGTGAAAAAAGCTTTGAGCTTCGACTTGACAAGGCATCTAAGGAAATAGTAAATAGTGATGTGATGTATGTTTTGCTTTCTGGTCCTACATGTGCGGGTAAAACGACAACTGCTGAAAAGCTAATTTCCGATTTTCACGAAATAGGTAAAAAGGTTACCGTTATCTCTCTTGACGACTTTTTTAAGGATAGGCAAGAGGAAAGACGTGTACATATTGATAAAAAAATTGACTATGACTCAGTCGATGCACTTGATTTACCCTTACTTGCAGAATGCATTAAATGCGCTAAGCCTGGAAATATTATAAAAGTACCTAAATTTGACTTTTTAACTCAATCAAGAGTTGAATATACAGAGCATTATATTGAAGAGAATGAGGTTTTATTATTTGAGGGCATACAAGCTGTATATCCCGAGATTACAAGCTTATTTGAAGAGGGATATAAGGGCATTTTTATCGATGTACAGGATGATGCAATAATTAATGGCACTCGCTTCAGAAAACAGCATATTCGCTTGATTAGACGTCTTGTTAGAGATAGAAAGTTTAGAGGGGCATCACCTGATTTTACATTTTATCTTTGGGAATCTGTACGCGATAACGAAAAGAAGAGTATTTACCCTAACAAAAATATATGCCAGGTACAGCTTGATTCCTTTCTTGAATATGAGCTATTTTTAATGAAAAGCTATGTAACAAAAACTCTAAATGAGGTTTTACCAGATAGTATTTATTACGAAAAGGCTCAACGACTTCTTTCAAAATTTAAAAACTTACAAGAAATTAGTTATGATTATATTCCTAAGAATTCGTTATATACAGAGTTTTTAGGCAAAAAATAAAGAGGTTATTTTGGAACATAACAACAAAAATAGGTCAAAAAATGCTGTAAATATGTTTTTTTCCGGTGTTGTTATACTGACTATTGCAAACATTTTAGTAAAATCCGTTGGATTAGTATTAAAAATTGTTTTAAATCAGGTAGTTGGCTCGGTTGGCGCAGGCTATTATAGCTCTGCTTATGAGATTTACACATTTTTATATATTATTGCTACGTCTGGTTTACCAGTTGCTTTGTCAATAATGGTTGCTAAATGTAGAGCAGAGGGAAGAATCAAAGAGGCAAGAAAAATTTTCAATGTTGCAATGGTGCTATTTTTTATAATCGGTACTATATTTGCCTCCTTGATGATTGTTTTTTCAAAGACCCTTGCAAACTTTATTTCAGCACCTGAAACTGCGATATGCATAATTGCAATAGCACCGACTATACTATTTATATGCTTAAGTAGCTGTTTAAGAGGCTATTTTCAGGGCTATCAGTTAATGAAGCCGACAGGAGTGTCGCAGTTTATTGAGGCGCTTGGAAAGGCGCTTATTGGTTTTGCCTTTGCTTGGTGGGCAAAGAGCCAAGGATATGATGACCATATTGTCGCCGCATTTACAATCCTCGGTGTTACATTTGGTGTATTTTTAGGTATGGTTTTCCTATATATAAGAAAAATTTTCTTTAAAGAGAATGCTTTTTATGAGGAAAATGTGCTTGAGATTCAGCCAAAATCAAGTAGCACAAGGGAAATATTAAAGGAGCTTACTAAAATTGCAATTCCAATAACCTTAAGCT
>JAZOCP010000144.1:0-4973 GCA_045596585.1 Eubacteriales bacterium | reverse complement strand
AGAAAAGATAAGAAAAAGCCCCGACAATCAGTCGGGGCTTTTAAATTACTTAGGTAATATTAACAATACAACTAATGCAGTAACAGACGAAATAACAATTGCTACCACTAACAATACTAAAATTATTAATAGCACTAACAGTATAAATAATATTATGCGAGCAAGGAGACATCCGCATGCAACTATAATATTATATATTACTTTTCGCCTTTGTAGCCTTGATGTATAATAGAACCTACCAACAACACCTAAAATAATTCCTACAATAGGAGCAACAATAGCGAAAATTAAGCTAAGTATTATAAGGGCAGGAGATTTAGTTCTAATAGAAGCGGGAATAGTGTTGTTTTCATTGAAAATTCGAACGCCACTTCCAATTTTTACACCACAGTTCATACAAAAGACAGCGTTGTCATTGTTTTTTGCACCACAACGTTTACAAATCATAGAAGCCTCCTTTAATTAAATAATTCAAAAATGCGACCACAGGGTCGCATTTTTATTAACACTTTATGCGCCTTATTTTGGGAAAACTATTTCTGTTAATTTTTCAGAAATATTATTAATTCCCTCAACTATATCACTAAGGAATGGAGTGATTAATTCAAATATAGGTGCGAATAATATTCCAAAGAATATCATTTGAACAATTGCAGAAATTATTGAAATCCAAATTGCCACAGTACAGCGCTTAGTGTATTTTGCTGTTTTGTAATTAAGACCAGCAAAAACGCTCCAAATAAGACCAATTAGTGGTACGCATACCGCTAAAACAAATGCAAGGTCTGAGAGCACAGGGGATTCATAAGGCTGCTTGTATTGCTTTAAAGGGGATTTTACAGCAAAGTTTTCTTGGCCACAGCCAGAGCAAAGTCTGTCATAATCGCCTATTTGTTTGCCACATTTAGTACAAAACATATGAACCTCCTTATAAGACTGGAACTGAAACGAGTAAACTGAAAAAAACAACGGATACGATAACTGTAATTATGAAAATAGAAACAGAAACAGTTATTGCACGTGCACTTAAATCTTTAAACTTTGGAGTGTTATAAACTGAAACTCCAACTAAACCGAGTAAAAAGCCAAAGCATGGAGAGATGATTGAAAATACAAGAGCAATAATAGCTAAAACTATATTCTCCTTCTTTTCAGCCGCTGGACGAAGTACCTTTGCACCACAATTAGTGCAGAGAGTATCGTTTTGCTCTACCTTTTGGCCACATTTAGTACAAAACATATTGGCACCTCTCTTATTTGCCTATTGTTGCAACCACTGTGTCAATAAATGGCTTGAGAATTTGCATTGTGATTGCAAATCCGTATGCGGACACAACAGCTTGTGTTAAAACTGCACTACCGTTAACGATCATAGCAGATACGGACCTTTTCTTGTTAATCTCGTCCTTGTAAACAAAAGAACCAACAAGACCAAGAATAAGACCAATAAATGGAGAAATAAAAGCGTAAACCATGCCAAGAATCCAAAGAACAGGTGACTGCTTCTTTACTTTTTCTTCAGCTGGCTTTTCGGTGATGACAGGCTTGCCACAATAAACGCAAGCAACTGCGCTATCGGCAATTTCCTTTCCACAATTGTAACAATACATAAAGTACCTCCAAAATTTATACTAACATAATTATAGCATCATATATATGGCTTGTCAAGTAAAAAAGTTATTAAAAACAAGAAAAACGACCCTAAAAAAGGCCGTTTTAATTGTTATTGTTTTAAGGTTTTAACAAATGCTTCAATCTTGGAAAGAGCTTCTTTTAAATGCTTAACGGAATAAGCATAAGATATTCTTGCAAAGCCCTCGCCACTTTCTCCAAATGCAGTGCCTGGAACTATTGCACATTTTTGCTCATAGAGAAGCCTTTCACAGAATTCTTCGCTTGAAAGACCGAATGGGGCAATGTTAGGATAAATATAAAACGCACCCTCGGGCTCAAAGCATTCAATTCCTATTTTACGTAAACCCTCAAGAATGAAGACACGTCTGCGGTTATATTCAGCACGCATCATCTCGACATCCTCGTCACCATTTTTAAGAGCTTCAATAGCAGCAAATTGTGACATTGTTGGTGCACACATTATTGCATATTGATGGAGCTTTAGCATCTGCTCACAAAGAGTCTTTGGTGCACAGATATAGCCAAGACGCCAACCAGTCATTGCATAAGCCTTTGAAAATCCACTTGCAATAATAGTTCTTTCCCACATACCATCGATTTCAGCAATTGAGGTATGGTTCTTTCCATATGTTAGCTCGGCATATATTTCGTCTGAAAGCACACAAATATCGGTGTCACGTAAAACATCAGCAATAGCTTCAAGCTCATCACGTGTCAAAATTGCACCAGTTGGGTTGTTAGGAAACGGCAAAATAAGCATCTTTGTTTTAGGTGAAATTGCCGCCTTTAATTCCTTTGGCGTTACCTTGAATTTGTTTTCAAGTTTAGTATTAATATGAACGACCTTAGCGCCTATCATTTTAGCAATAGGCTCATAGCAAACGAAGGATGGTACAGGCAAAATAACCTCGTCACCTGGCTCTAAAATGGTGCGCATAGCAATATCAATAGCTTCGCTGCCACCGACAGTAACGACAACCTCGTTTTTAGGGCTATATGTAAGGTTGAATCTGCGATTTAAATATTTTGTAATTTCCGCGCGCAAATCATTCATACCTGCATTTGAGGTGTAGTAGGTTTTACCCTTTTCAAGGCTTTCAATAGCAGATTCTCTTATATGCCACGGAGTAATAAAGTCTGGTTGTCCAACCGTTAGAGAAATTACGTCATCCATCTCTGAAAGAATATCAAAAAACTTTCTTATTCCTGATGGCTTGATATCTAAAACGGTTTTAGACAGCATTTTGCTGTAATCAATCATATAAGTAAATTTCCTCTTTCGTCAATCTCACAGCTTCCATAAATAACACCCTTATCCTTGTATTTACGGAGAACAAAGTGAGTAGCAGTAGCAGTAACGGATTCAATAGGAGCAAGCTTTTGCGCGACAAAATAAGCCACCTCTCTCATTGTTTTTCCTTCAATAATAAGAGCTAAGTCAAATCCACCACTCGACATAAGATATAGGGATTGAACCTCTGGATAATTATAAATTTTTTCGGCGATTTTATCAAAACCACGATCTCTTTGAGGGAGAACCTTAACCTCAATAATAGCGCTTACATATTCACGTTCGGTTTTATCCCAGTCAATAAGAGTCTTATAACCAAGAATGACACCATCTTTTTCGTATTTTTTAATAGCATTCTTAATCTCACCAACCTCTTTTTGTAGCATAAGAGCAATTTGCTCAGGAGTTAAGGTTGCATCGTCTTCAAGAAGCTTTAGAATTTTATCCATAATTCACCTCAATAAAATAAAGTTAAGACTATAATATCATAAAAATGTACCCGTGTCAATTATTATATTTAAAATAAATTTATATAAAGACTTGACACAATTCTTATGATATAGTATAATTATGCTGTAAACGAATAATTTCAAGGAGAAAATTATGAAAAAGAAACTAATATTGGCAATTTCGCTAATGACAATGCTTATGTGCTTATTTGCATTGTCAATTTCAGCAACCGAATATTTCGGCGAGGTTGAAATTATCGACCTTGACAACGATGGTGTTAGCGTCATTGTTGTTGCTGCCCGAATCCACAACGTTATAGCTAAGGACAACGAAGCGGGAGCACCTGCAACAGAGGATGCGCTTGTGAAGATTAACTGCACATGCGAAGCAGGTAGTCACACATTCCCTGCTTACTACATTTGCAAAATCGACAACAATGCAAAAACGAATTGCTATAGCTTTGATTATGATACTTTGAGTGGATTTTTGCCCGAGTACTGCGGTTCAGCTGGTGCTGTAACAGTTGCAAGCCTTGTTGCTTTTGAGTTTCCAAACGGCTTTACCACTGCTTACAATGGCTTGTTTGGAAAAAAGGCTGCAACAAGCATGAAGTATGTTAGCTTTGCAAAGAACACAACAATGAAAACCGCCTACGATGCAGCTGGTGGCTACAACTGGTTTGAGGCAACACCTCTTGAAGCTGTTGACTTTGGTTCAACTCTTACAAAAATTCCAACTTATTTCTGCTTCGACTGTGATAGCTTGACAAGCGTTACAATTCCAGACCAAGTTGAAACAATTGGCTTATATGCATTCCAAAGCTGCGCAACTCTTTCTACTGTTAAGATTGGCAAAAACTCTAAATTAAAAACTATAGAAGGTCAAGCCTTCAA
This sequence comes from Eubacteriales bacterium, assembly GCA_045596585.1. Lineage (GTDB taxonomy): Bacteria > Bacillota > Clostridia > Oscillospirales > CAG-272 > RGIG2000. Next base: position 704 of record JAZOCP010000144.1, on the reverse strand, counting down.
AAATTCCCCAAATATCGGTGCTTTCTATATCCCATCTGGTGTAACATCATTTGGTATTGATGGCTCTGGCAACTCACCTATCGACGGCTGTACAAATCTTTATTTTGTAAATGACCCAGACGAGACTACAAAGCCAGATGTTTATTACTTCCCATCTACAATAACTGCTATCAACGGTGAAATCTTTAAAAACTGTAAGAATTTAAATGATGTTCTTGTTTTTCCAGAAACAATAACAGTAATTAATAATGGTTGGGCATTCTGCAGTTCAAATTCAGTAACTCTTGTGTTCCTTGGTGATGTTACAGAGCTTTCTACAACTGGAAATGCTTGGACAAAGAATATGACCATCTATATGTGTAATAAAAATGATATCTCAACTGATAACTTCACATATAACACAACCCAAAAATTTATTTTCTGCAACGCAGAGGGCAACACAAGTCACTTAACAAACCCACGTGGCACAGAAACAACCGATGCAACCTGTGAAACACCAGCTGGAACATTTACATACTGCTTCTGTGGTACGCTTATGACCTCAGACGTAGTTGAGGGCTCAGTTGCACTTGGTCACGATGCAAATGGCGCAGATGTTCATATTCACTACCCAGTAATCACCGATGCAAATGGTAACGAGGTAGTAAACTACTTTGCAAACGCAATTCATAGCTATGTATGCCAAAGAGAAGGCTGTGGCGCTG
>JAZOCP010000143.1:0-3549 GCA_045596585.1 Eubacteriales bacterium | reverse complement strand
GAAACAGAGCCTGGTGTTCGTGGCGATACAGCTACTAACGTTACAAAGGCGGCTACACTTGTTTCAGGTGCAGTTGTAAGAGTTCCAATTTTTATTAACGAGGTTGTCCTTATTCGTATCGACACAAGAGTTGGCGAATATCTTGAAAGAGTTAACAACAAATAATTCGTTTTAGGAGGAACAAACAATGCAAGAAATGGATATTCTTGAAAAGTGTGCTTATATTAAGGGCCTTGCAGAGGGACTTGATATTGACACATCAAAGCCAGAGGGAAAGGTTTTAAACGCAATTATTGACCTTCTTTCTGATATTACAAATACAATTGCTGATATGGACGATGAGGTTGCTACTCTTGGCGACTATATCGAAGAGATCGACCACGACCTTGGCGAGGTAGAGGAATACCTCTATGACGAGGAATGTGATTGTGAATGTGATGACGATTGCGACTGTTGCGATTGCGAGGATGACGAGTGTGATTGCGATGAGTGTGATTGTGATGATTGCGATTATATGGAGGCTATGTGCCCATCATGTGGTGAGCAAATCTGCTTCGACAACGAAATTGACCCACAGGATCTAATCTGTCCAGCATGTGGCAAGCCATTTTCCGAGGAAAAATAAATTAACAAATTAAGAACTCCTAAAAGGAGTTCTTTTTTTTATCAAAAGGCTTGAAATCTATTCGTTGTTATGGTAAAATTATACTGTATTACTATTATATTGCGAGGAATTCAAAATGAAGCTTGGTACAATGGTACATCTTGACGAAAATGTAGTTGAGAAAATCAAGGACGTCAAAAAATATGGTCTTGAATCCTTTCAGCTTTGCGCTTGGAATCATGATTTAATGACTGACGAATATGTTGAAAAAATTCTAAATGCAACAAAGGAAACTGGTCTTGAAATAAGCGCTGTTTGGTGTGGCTGGACAGGTGAGGCTTGCTGGGATTTTGTAAGAGGACCAATTACCCTTGGTATAGTTCCAGTTTATTTTAGAGAAAAAAGACTTGCTGAGTTAAAGCACGGCTCTGATTTCACTAAAAAATTAGGCGTTACCGATATGGTTACACATATGGGATTTATTCCAGAAAACCCCAATACAGATGATTATCGTGGCGTGGTTTCTGCAATCAAGGAAATTGCTCTTTACTGTAAGGAAAATGGTCAATATCTTCTATTTGAAACAGGTCAAGAAACACCTATAACATTGAAGAGAACAATTATGGCTGTTGATACTGGCAATCTTGGTATTAATCTTGACCCTGCAAATCTTCTTTTGTATGGAAAGGCTAATCCTTGCGATGCTGTTGATATTTTTGGTGATTATGTTCGTGGCGTACACGCAAAGGATGGCGAATATCCAACAAATCCTGATTATCTCGGCGAGGAAAAGAGAATAGGTGATGGACGCGCTAATTTCCCAGTGCTTGTTAAAAAGCTAATGAACGAGCATGGATATAATGGTTCAATCACAATTGAACGTGAAATCTCTGGTGAAAAGCAAATCGAAGACATAATTTACGCAAAGAAATTCTTGGAGGACATTATAAATGGATAAGGTTAGAGTAGGTCTTATTGGTATTGGTGGAATGGGTGGATGCCACTTCTACAACTATGAAAAAATCCCAAATGCTGAGCTTGTTGCTGTTTGCGACGTAAGAGAAAACGTTGCAAAGGAAAAGGTTGGAGATCGCGATATTAAAATATATACCGACTACAACAAAATGATAAAAAACGAAAAGCTTGATATGATAGATATTTGTACTCCAAGCTTTTTACATGCAGATATGGCAGTTAAGCTATTAAAGAAGGGGTATCATGTTCTTTGCGAAAAGCCAATGACTCTTAATGCAAAGGATGCAAAGCGTGTAGCTATGGTAGCTAACGAGTCTGAGAAAAACTTCATGGTTGCTCATGTGGTTAGATTTATGGCACCATATGCATATTTAAGAAATGTAATTGAAACTAAAGAGCTTGGCAGACTAATAAGACTTGAAATGAAGCGTATTTCATCAATCCCACAATGGAGCTGGGAGGATTGGATGAGAGATGAAAAGCTTAGTGGTGGAGTAATTACCGACCTTTCAATACATGATTTTGATTTTGTTCAAAGCATACTTGGTATGCCTGATAAGATTGATGGCTACCGTTATAGAATGACAAACAACAACGATTGCGTTGTAAGTAATCTTGTATATGATGGAGATATTTTGGTTACATGCGAGGGCACATGGTATAACGCAACAATTCCATTTGATGCATCATTTAGCGCAGTGTTCCAAAATGGTTCTGTTGAATTGAACAAGGGAAAGCTTTACAGAAACGGAGAAGAGATAGAGCTTAACAAGACTGAAACAGCAGCTAAAGATGTAGATCTTGGTATAAATGTTGGAAATGATGATGGTTATCTTGCAGAAATGACATATTTTGTAAATTGCATTGAACAAGGTAAAAAGCCAAGCTTTGTTACACCTGATAGCTCAGCTGCAAGTGTAGAAATTGCTGATAAAATAAAGAAAAAGGCAGTAATTTTAAAGCAAAAAAGAAATATTTAATTTAAAAAACCGCACACAGGGTGCGGTTTTTCTATTTTTTTGGTTTGCTTGAAAAGATAAATGACATAAGTAGTCCGAAACAAATTGCAGCGGTTATTCCACCAGCTGTTGCGCCAATACCACCGGTTAAAGCACCGAGTAGGCCTTTTTCATCTACTGCTTTTTTTACTCCGTTTGCTATTGCATATCCAAATCCACTAAGCGGTACAGTTGCCCCTGCTCCTGCAAGCTTTACAATCGGTTCATATAAACCAACTGCTGTTAATATTACTCCTGCACAAACATAAATTACAAGAATTCTTGCAGGGGTTAGCTTTGTTTTATCAATTAAAATTTGAGCTATTAAGCAAAATAGTCCGCCAAAGATAAATGCCCATAAATAATCTAAAAATATTTCCATAAATCTCTCCTTATTTTAGGCTTTTTAGGTGTACTAAGTGGGCAACAGCAGGAATTGTACCTCCTTGTGATAAGCTCATAGGTGACATTAATGCGCCAGTGCCTAAAAATAATACATTTTTTAATATTCCTGCCTCGAGATTTGGGACAATATTAGATGCCATTACCACAGCACTACATCCACATCCCGAGCCACCAGCATGTACGTCTTGCTTTTCACGGTCAAATATCATAAGGCCACAATCAACATGGTTTTTTCGTATATCGACACCCTCATCCAATAATAGGTCCTTTAAAATTTCACTGCCTTCAAATCCAAGGTCGCCTGTTACAATTAAATCAAAGTCTTCGGGGGTCTTATTGGACTCTAAAAAGTATCTTTTTAATGTGTTTATTGCAGCTGGAGCCATTGCTGCCCCCATATTGCTTATATCGCTAATTCCTTTGTCTATCACTTTCCCTACAAGTCCTTCGGTTATCTCTACATTTCCCGCTTTGCTTAGTATAAAAGCACCAGAGCCAGTAGCTGTCCATTGAGCGGTAGGAGTTCTTTGTCCTCCATATTCAAGTGGAAATCTAAATTGTTTTTCA
>JAZOCP010000142.1:0-2080 GCA_045596585.1 Eubacteriales bacterium | reverse complement strand
CATAAAATATATTAAAAAGGATAAATAATGGAACTCAAATATAAAAGCTTCAAGGAGGTCCTTATAAACATATTTGTTGGTATATTTATAGGGCTTTCCGTAATTGTGCCAGGTATTAGTGGCTCTACAATGGCAATTACCTTAAAGGTTTATGATAAGGGCATGTATGCGTTTTCTCATTTCTTTAAGGAATTTAAAAAATGTGCTCTTTATTGCTTGCCAGTAATAGGTGGTATAATTCTTGGTTTTTTCACAGGTGTAGTCGCTGTGAAGACACTTCTTGATATTTTCCCTTTCATTACAATATGTGCATTCTTAGGCTTAATGATAGGCACATACCCTGTTATTTTCAAGGAGATTAAGGGTCAAAAAATCACCCCTAAACGGTCAATTTTGGCATCAGCGGGCTTCATTATGCCAATAGTATTTGCAATAATTTCCGTTTTAGCAAGTGGTGATGCAAATACATTAGCAAATATTAAGCTTTACCACTATATTTTCTTTTTTATACTCGGACTTTTGATTTCAATTACACAAATAGTGCCAAGTCTTAGTGCAACTGTTCTCATGATGATGTTTGGTTATTATAAGGCGCTAATTGGCAATCTTGGTTTTGGTATTTTTAGGGATTACAAGTTGTTTTTTGTTTATGTAACAATGGGCGTTGGCTTCTTAGTTGGTGTCTTTACCTTCTCAAAGGGAATAGAGGCACTATTAAACAAGGCAAGAGTGCCATTCTTCTTTGTAATTACTGGTGTTTCCATTGGTTCTATCGTTTCTGTTTTTTCGGGAAATGACTGTGTGGAAATATATAAATCTTGGCAATTCCCTTCGTTTTTAATTGAGCTAATTTGTGGAATTATATTGCTACTTTGTACCTTTGTAGTTTCCTATATTTTTACAATGCTTCAAGAAAAAAAATCAAAGGAAGAAATTACCAAGTAAAAATAATTCAAAAAATTATAAAAAAGGTATTGCAATATTCAAAAGTATATGCTATACTTGTTTTCGCTAAAATAAATATTCTTATCAAGAGTAACGGAGGGACAGGCCCTGTGAAGTTACGGCAACCTATCAAGCGACAAGGTGCCAATTCCGAGAGATGAGACTTATAAAGAGTATCAGCCCGCGGAGTTATCTGCGGGCTTTGATTTTATTCTTGATAAAACGGGAGAAAATATGAGAAAGTTTTTTACATCAGAGTCCGTGACTGAAGGACACCCAGACAAAATCTGTGACCAAATTTCCGATGCAATTTTAGACGAAATGCTTCGTCAAGACCCAAATTCACGTGTTGCATGTGAGACCTTTGTTACAACAGGTATAGTAAACGTAATGGGCGAAATTACAACTGAGGCATATGTAGATATTCCAGCAGTGGTACGTAAAACCGTACGTGAAATTGGTTATGATAGAGCAAAATATGGCTTTGACGCTGATACCTGCGCAGTGGTTACATCAATTCATGAGCAATCAGCTGATATTGCTCTTGGTGTTGACAACTCACAGGAGGCAAAAAATGGTGAGGCCGAAAACGACCATGGTGCTGGTGACCAAGGACTTATGTTTGGTTATGCTTGTAATGAGACAAAGGAATTAATGCCACTTCCAATTTCACTCGCACATAAGCTTGCTATGCGTCTTACAGAGGTTAGAAAGAGTGGACTTTTAAGCTACCTTCGCCCAGATGGTAAGACACAGGTAACCGTTGAATATGTTGATGACAAGCCTGTAAGAATTGAGGCAGTTGTTGTTTCCTCACAGCATAGTGCTGATGTTAGCCTTGAGCTAATTAGAAATGATATTATAAAAAATGTTATTTTGCCAATCGTTCCAAACGAAATGATTGATGATAACACAAAGATTTATGTAAACCCAACAGGTCGCTTTGTTATTGGTGGTCCTTGTGGTGATACTGGTCTTACTGGTAGAAAGATTATTGTTGATACATATGGTGGCTACTCTCGTCATGGTGGTGGTGCGTTTAGTGGCAAGGTCCCATCAAAGGTTGACCGTAGTGCATCTTATGCTGCAAGATATGTGGCAAAAAACATAGTTGCATCAGGTGTTGCTGATAAGT
>JAZOCP010000141.1:0-19069 GCA_045596585.1 Eubacteriales bacterium | reverse complement strand
AGTGCTAAAGTTTATATCGTACGGAGGTACAAATAATGACAATTAAACCACTTTCAAATAGAGTTGTTTTAAAAAATCTCGAGGCTGAGGAAACAACAAAGGGCGGTATTATTTTAACAAGCGCCGCGAAGGAAAAGCCAGAAATTGCTGAGGTTATTGCAGTTGGCTTAGGTGAAAAAACAGATGACGGAAAGATTATTCCAATGACAGTAAGAGTTGGCGATAAGGTAATTATTGCGAAATACACAGGTACAAATGTTAAGCTTGATGGCTGTGATTATATAATCGTTTCTGAAAAAGATATTTTGGCAATTGTTGAATAAGGAGAAGATTCATTATGGCAAAGGAAATTCTTTATGGTACAGATGCAAGAAATGCAATGCTTCGTGGCGTTGATAAACTTGCAAATACAGTTAAAATTACACTCGGTCCTAAGGGTAGAAATGTAGTTCTTGACAAGAAATATGGGTCACCATTGATTACTAATGATGGTGTTACAATAGCAAGAGAGATTGAGCTTGAGGATGCTGCTGAAAACATGGGCGCTCAGCTTGTAAAGGAGGTTGCATCAAAGACTAATGATGCTGCTGGTGATGGTACAACTACTGCAACACTTTTAACACAAGCATTTATTCGTGAGGGTATGAAAAACGTTGCAGCTGGTGCTAATCCAATTGTACTTCGTAAGGGTATTATGAAGGCTGTTGACGTTGCAGTTGCTGGTCTTACAGCAAACTCTAAGAAGGTAAATGGCAAGGAGGACATCACTCGCGTTGGTACAGTTTCCGCAGGGGATGAAACTATTGGTAAGCTAATTTCTGATGCAATGGAAAAGGTTACAAGTGATGGTGTTATTACCGTTGAGGAGTCAAAATCTACCGAAACATACTGTGAGGTTGTAGAGGGTATGCAATTTGACCGTGGATACCTTTCTGCATATATGGCAACAGATATGGATAAGATGGAGGCTGTGCTTGATGATGCAGTAATTCTTATCACTGATAAGAAAATTTCAAATATTCAAGACATTTTACCACTACTTGAGCAAGTTGTTCAAGCAGGCAGAAAGCTATTAATTGTAGCTGAGGATATTGAGGGCGAGGCGCTCACAACCTTAGTTCTTAACAAGTTAAGAGGCACATTTACAGTAGTTGGCGTTAAGGCACCAGGCTTTGGCGACAGACGTAAGGAAATGCTTCGCGATATTGCTATCTTGACAGGTGGTCAGGTAATTACTGAGGAGCTTGGTCTTGAGCTTAAGGACGCAACTCTTGAGCATCTTGGCCGTGCAAGACAGGTTAAGGTAGATAAAGAAAACACAATTATCGTTGGTGGCTATGGCTACACAGATGAAATTAAGTCAAGAATTGCACAAATTAAAAACGCAATAGAGACAACAACCTCAGATTTCGACCGTGAAAAGCTACAAGAAAGACTTGCTAAGCTTTCTGGTGGTGTTGCAGTAATTAAGGTTGGCGCAGCTACTGAAACTGAAATGAAGGAAAAGAAACTAAGAATTGAGGATGCTTTAAACGCAACTCGCGCAGCTGTTGAGGAGGGCATTGTTGCAGGTGGTGGTACTGCCTATATCAATGTAATTTCAAAGGTTGAGGAGCTTGCAAGCACACTCGAGGGTGATGAAAAGACAGGTGTTAAGATAGTTCTTAAGTCACTTGAGGAGCCACTCCGTCAAATTAGCGAAAATGCTGGCTTTGATGGCTCAGTTATCGTTGATAAGGTTAAAAATAGCGGTAAGGTTGGTTATGGCTTTGATGCATATAACGAGGTTTACTGTGATATGATGGATGCGGGAATTGTTGACCCAACTAAGGTTACACGCTCAGCACTTCAAAACGCAGCAAGTGTTGCTTCAACTGTTTTAACAACTGAGGCTTTAGTTGCTGATAAAAAGGAAGAAAATCCACAACCACAAGCTCCAATGGGCGGTGGTATGGGCGGAATGTATTAATATTGCTTGATACTTTTAAAAGCACCGAAACTCTTATAATAAAAGGAACGGACACGATTTTTAGTGTCCGTTTTTTTAATAATATTATTTCCTTGGAAATATATTGATATATTCACATATGAGCAAATAATAATATTAAAAGCGTTAAAAAAGCACGATTTTTCCGTGCTTTTTACTATTCAGTGGCAATGACCGTAAAATTTATTTAAATCTACAGTATAAATGCCTTTTTCATTTTTTATGTAGCCTGACATATTTAGTAGATTTTCTGGCATACAATCTTTGCAAAGCTCTGATGTGCTTAGTCCACACCTATGCATAAAGCTCATTGTAGCGCGTAGCATAATTATCATAGCCTCTGTGTCGTCTATACCCTTGGCATAAGCAAGATTTTGTATATAACCAACATTTCCTTGAAACTTAAATTGGCAAATTCCAATAAAATCACCATCATCAGCACGATAGCAGAAGGAGTCAATATCATAGCTTACGCCACATAGCTTACATAGCTTTTCTTGTTCTTCCTTAGATTGAATAGGTAATACTGTTAACATAATATCTCCTTTGCTCGTTAAATATTTTCACTTTCGCCCTTCAAGTATGCAACCTCACTTGGGGTTAGATGGCGATATTTTCCTCTTTCAAGCTCACCAAGCTTTAATTTGCCAATTGAAATACGAGTTAAGCGCATAATAGTAAGCTCACACGCTTGGCACATTTTTCTAATTTGTCTGTTTCTTCCCTCGCCCAAGGTGAAGAGAAGGCTGGTGCTTCCATTTTTAGTAGAAATAACCCTTACCTTAACAGGCTTTAGCTTGTAACCGTCAATTTCCATAGGTGAATTAAGAGTATGTAGCACCTCGGGAGAAATCTCTCCCTTGATAATAACACTATAAGTCTTATTCATATGGTGCTTTGGATGAGTCAAACGATTAGTTAGCTCACCATCATTAGTTAAAATCAAAAGGCCCTCACTATACATATCAAGCCTACCAACAGGGTAAATGCGCTGATTTAGGTCGGAAACAAGGGAAAGAACCGTTTCGCGTCCTTTTTCGTCATTTGTGGTGGTTACGTAGCCAAGAGGCTTATTAAGCATAATATAAAGCTTTTTTTCTTCCTCGGGCTTAATTACCTTGCCGTTATAAATGACAGTATCAATTTCTGGGTCAACCTTATCGCCAAGCTGGGCAATTTTGCCATTAATCTTTACATTTCCTGCTAAAATCACCTTTTCACTTGCGCGTCTTGACATAATACCAAGGTCGGTGAAGTATTTTTGTAGTCTAATTTTTTCCATTTTTAAATAGTCTTTCAAATAAATTACTTATTTTTGTTTTATTAGATGGCAATTGAGCGTTTTCAAGCGAAACAAGGTCGATTCTGCCAATTTCCATTTCGTCATCATAAAAGTGAATTTGACCGAGCACATCACCTCGAGAAATCGGTAATTTAGGGTCATAATTAACACTTGCAGAAAAATTGCCTGCGCCTTTTTTTATGGTTTTTGAAAATTTTTCAATGTTAGTACTTAAAACGCTGTCCTTGCTTGCCCCATTTAGTGGAATTTCAACTAAATAGCTACCATTATCTGCTAAGGTAATATTTTCATAAAGCGAAAATCCATAGTCAAAAAGAGAAGTGTGGTCGCGCCAGTCGTTGGGTGCATTTAGAGTAACTGCAATTAATTCAACCCCGTCTCGTTTTGCAGATGAAACAAGGCATCGTCCACTTATCTTAGTAAAGCCTGTTTTTACACCATTTGCGCCATCATACATACGTAATAATCGGTTGTGATTTACAAGTAGCCTTTGTCCATCAGGAGATGGGATTTTATAGGTTTTAGTTGCGCATATTTCCTTGAACACAGGATTGTTTAGTGCGTATGAGGTAAGACGCGCCATGTCGTAAGCGCTTGAATAATGCTCCTTATCATAAAGGCCATGTGGGTTTGTGAAGTGTGTATTTTCAAGCCCAAGTATGCTTGCTTTTTCATTCATTTTTTGCACAAATTCAGACACGTCCCCGCATGTAAGATATGCAATTGCTACTGAAGCATCATTTGCACTTTCAAGAAGTAGAGCATAAAGAAGCTCCCTAAGTGAAAGCTCTTCACCCTCCTTTAGATAAATGCTTGAGCCCTCAATATTTGTGGCTTCAATTGGTATTTTTATTTTTCTATCAAGCTCACCCGACTCAATTGCAACTATCGCTGTCATAATCTTAGTCGTACTTGCAATAGGTAATGGTACACTTGCATTTTTTTCATAAATTATATCGCCCGACTCTTTTTCAATTAGTATTGCGCTCTTAGCACTTGTACTAAGTGCAGAGACCGTCAAGGAAAAAGACGAAAAAAGAGTAATGAGGGCAAGAATAAAACTAATTTTTTTGCACATAAAAAGCTCCTTTTTGCTATTATGTGCTACTTTTAGTTAAGGAATTAAATCAATTATTGTCATTTTTGTTTTTATTAGTAAAAATACTTTTAATTTTATCAATGAAATCGGGTGAATTGCCAATAAAATCAAATAAGTAGGATGAAAAATCTCTCTCTCCTTGGTCTAAGGTTAAAAGTGATGCATTACCAAGCTTATTAACAACTAAAAAGCCAAGAGGAATAATATTTACACCTGTTCCACCGCCACCACCAAAATTCTTTATATCGCCACTTGATTTTGTAAAATAGTCAAGCCCACCACTTGCAACTCCAACTGAAATTTTTGCCACAGGAAAAATACTTGTCCCATTTGTAGCCTTTATTTCACTACCAAGAATAGTGCCTGCATCAAAAAGACTTTTCGCCCTTTCAAGTGCTGTTTTTATCATTTCGCTTTGCTTGCTTTCTTCCATTTTTTCCTCCCAAAATACCATTTTTGATAAATGCGTATGTAGAAAAGAGAACAAAGGAAAAAAGCGAGGTGTAGAGTGTAAATTTCAACTTAAAAAAAGAAGAGTCTTCTAAAAAAGAGGCGACCACGTGTGTAGAAACTTGTTTTTTCTTAAGAGAAAAAATGTTGTCGAAAAAAGCAATAATGACTGAAAATAGTGAGTGGGTTAAACCATATGCTAATGCGGTTGTGTTTGGCTCGCCCGTGCCAAGCCTTGCACTTAAATCTATTTTCTTAACCTTTAATGTGCCCTTGAATTTTTTATATAAATCAAGGACTAATTCTTTTGTGTAAGATATGTTTTTTATAATACTTACAGGGTCTATTTTTTCAGTTCTTGATGAGGAAAAAAGAGTTTTTTCAAAGAATGCTATCTTTATTTTTACCGTCAATTCCTTATCTAATTCAATAATATAGTTAACTCGTATGAATAAAAGCGGCAATATTAGAAAAAGCAAAAATAGAAACCAATAAAGCATAAATCCCCCTTGCAATTTTGGTCAATTAATAAACCTAATATGTAAAAGGGATTTATATTAATTTTAGACACAGGGTAGGAAATTATTCCTCGATTTTTGCCTGTGCCTCCTCGGGAACTAACTGTTCAAGAAGCTCCTTGCTTTGGTTTACCTCCATAACAGGAATTTCAATATCAAGAGGTATAATTTCGCCCTCTGAAGGAGCGCGTGGTAAGTCAATATATGGTAACTGTTCAAGTGAGTCAATTCCAAAGCATCTTAAAAAGGTAGGGGTTGTTCTATATATGTTTGGCCTACCAGGCACGTCAAGACGGCCACAAGCCTCGATTAAGTTCTTTTCGCAAAGAGAGTTTACAACGTAAGCACTATCAACCTTTCTAACAGTATCAATAAATGCTCTTGTAACAGGCTCATTGTAAGCGATAATTGCAAGCACCTCAAGGGAGGAGTTAGATAAATTACCACCCTTTTTAATGCCAAGAGCCTCTTTAATATATGGTATATATTGCTCCTTTGTGCAAAGCTGACATGAGCTTTCAAAGGTGAGTAGCATAATTCCACGATCAGGCTGAGAGTTGTATTTTTCTGCAAAAGCCTTAACCTTTGTCTTAACTTGTGACTCAAAGAGGTCTAAAACCTCGCCGAGCTTTTCGTAGGTAACGGGGTGACCAGCGGCAAACAAAATAGCCTCAATTGCGCTATCTATATCTTTTATATCAAGTTTTTGAAGATTATTATCCATTGTTTTCCTCACTCGCCCCTCTTATTTTTCCTGTAAAGAGGTTAATATATACATTGTTCTGAAGATTAATTACGCCCTCGTTTGCAACTGTCTCTGCCTCCTCAAGCGTAATTCTACCAGCACGTAGCATTTCAAGTAGTGCCATAAATGTTGCAACTGCCTCGTGCTTGGTTCTAATTCCCTCAAAACAGTCAATAACGTTAACATGACCACCATGCACAACTAATATTCTAAGCACTGCAAAGACCTTTTCACCAACAGAAACTGTCCTTGTGCTGATAAGAGGCTTAATTTTTTCAGATGCCTCCTCGTCAGTGATTTCAATATTGCTCATAATACTAAGCAGAGCAGAGGACAAAAGATTTACATTGTGCTCAGCAACATATGAGCGGTCTGGCGCAATTTCGTCCGTGTCCTTTTCAAATCTACCACTAAATTGAGAATATAATCCGCCAAGCTTAGAGGATGCCTCCTTCGCACGCTTATATTCAAGAAGAGCACGTGCAAGTTCCTCAGCTGGGTCCTCGTCATCATCACTTTCAGGGCGTGGCAGAAGAGTTCTACTCTTAATTAGCATAAGCTGTGACGCCATAACTATAAACTCAGAGGAGAGCTCAATATCAAGTGACTGCATAGTTTTAATGTAGTCCATATATTGGTCGCATATTACAGATATTTTGATATCCTCAATGCTCATTTTGTTTTTTGAAATAAGGCTTAATAAAAGGTCTAAGGGACCCTCAAAAAGCTCCATTTTATAAATGATTTGTTCCATTTTTGTCCTTAAAAATCAATTAAATAGTTTAAGAAATAGTGGTGTGAAGCACTTGTTAAGCACAAAGTTTACGCCATTGCCGAGCGCTGGCGTTATAATGCCAATGAAGTAATAGTCAAGTAGCAAGATAACTAAAAACGCAAGCATAAAATATTTTTCATACCTAATTATAGACTTTGAGGTGTATTTAGGAATGAATAAAGAAAGAATTGTAAAACCCTCAAGTGGTGGTAATGGAATTAGGTTAAACACGATAAATGTTAGATTCAAAACGCACATGGTTTGTAGTGCATTTTGTAATAATGAAAATATAAAATTACCAACATTTTCACCTAAAACCGTAGTGAATGCGTTAAAAATGTGCGAGAATAATGGAGTTGCCCCTGGGTAAACCAAGATTAAAAAAAATGCAAATACAAAGCTTAATAAGAAGTTTGCAAAAAAGCTTGTTGCAATTGATACAAATGCTGCGAGCTTAGGTCTTTTAAAGTCTTTTTTTGAAAAAGAAATAGAGCTCGACCAGCCAAAACGGAAAAGCGCAAGACACAAAAAGCCAATTGGCTCAATGGAGTTTAATGGGTTTAAGGAAATAACGCCCGCTTCTTTTGATGATTTTCTGGCAAAGGCAAAAGCAACTAATGATTTTATGTAGTTATGTACTAAAACTACTACCAAGGCGCATGGAATAGCGATAAGGATTTGTATAAAATATAACCCAAAGGTTTTTAAAATTTCAAGTAAGGAATCAAACATAAACTCTCCTAAAAAATATTTTGGTGTGGATTAGTTTGCCATGAAAATTTTGTCCTCTATAAGCCTTGAAGTCAATTTTCTGCATATTTTAATATAGCGTCCCAAACATCATTTTTCCCTTCCTTGCTTTCACTTGAGAAGAGAATTATCTCAGTCCCTGGGCGAAGAGAAGGGTGTGCGACTAAGGACTTAACAGCCTTTTCTCTTTCGGTTTTATTTAGCTTGTCTGTCTTTGTGGCAACTATGATATATGGAATATCAGTTTGGTTTAAAAATTCCACCATATCGCAGTCATCCTTTGTCAAGCCAACGCGAGAGTCAACAAGCTGACAAACAAGACGAAGTAGGTCGATGTTTGGGTTAGCAGTAAAGTAGCCGTCAACAAGTAAAGACCATTTTTTCTTGTCCTCAAGAGTGCGCTTAGCATAGCCATAGCCAGGGAGGTCAACTAAGAAAAGCTTTTTATCAACATCATAAAAGTTGATGGTTATAGTTTTTCCTGGGCTTGATGAAACCCTTGCCATAGACTTTCTATTTAAAAGTGTATTAATAAGCGAGCTTTTCCCCACATTACTTCTACCAGAAAAGGCAATTTGTGGAAGCGGAGAGCGCACAAACTGTGAAGGCATACCAGCGCTTATTTTTAACGAAACATTATTTGTATTTACCTTCATTTCTTTTTCGCTCCTTTGCATTGGGAGGGGGCACAAACAGGTGCACCTGTTGGCTTTACAATAGCAATAATTTCATCACTATCAACAAGCGCAGTATTTAATACCTCAAAAATATTTTCGCAAGGAACAAAGGTAACATTTTTATATACCTCAGGGTCGATGTCCTTTAGGTCCTTTTCGTTTTTCTTAGGAATAATAATGGTTTTAACCCCTGCTGTGTATGCAGCTAAGGTTTTTTCCTTAAGTCCACCGATAGGAAGAACCCTACCACGTAGAGTAATTTCACCAGTCATAGCAACATCACGTGCAACAGCCTTACCAGTTAAAACACTAACAAGAGCAGTGGTAACAGTAACACCCGCACTTGGACCATCCTTAGGAACTGCGCCCTCGGGCACGTGAATATGTATATCATTGTTTTTATAAAAATCAGGGTCGATGCCAAGAATATGAGCATTTTCGCGAATTACACTAACTGCAATCTCACAGGACTCCTTCATAACCTCGCCTAATTTTCCAGTTAATTGAAGCTTTCCAGTGCCATTCATAACCGAAGCCTCAACCTTTAATAAGTCACCACCAAGAGAGGTGTATGCCATACCATTTACAACGCCTACTTGATTTTCACTATCAATTATCTCGCCCTCAAATTTAATGGTGCCAAGATATTCAGATAGGTTAGTGGCATTTATAGAAACCGATTTGCCCTTGCCCTCTACAATAACCTTTGATGCTTTTCTTAATAGAGAAGAAAGCTCTCTTTCAAGATTACGCACACCAGCCTCAGCTGTGTAGCAGTCGATTAGCTTTAAAACAGCCTCATCAGTAATCTTAAACATACGCTTAGTCATGCCATGGCGCTTTAATTGCTTTGGAATTAAATGGTTTTTAGCAATATTAAGCTTTTCATTCTTTGTATAAGATGAAAGCTCAATAATTTCCATACGGTCAATTAATGGCGCAGGGACAGAATCAAGAGAGTTAGCAGTGGCAATAAACATACAAGAGGAAAGGTCAACATCCATTTCAACAAAATGGTCGCGGAAGGTCTTGTTTTGCTCACCGTCAAGCACCTCAAGCATAGCAGATGCAGGGTCACCTCTCATATCTGAGGACATCTTGTCAATTTCGTCAAGCACCATAAGTGGATTTGAAGTCTTAGCCTCAATGAGTGCGTTTATAATTCTACCAGGCATAGCAGCAACATAGGTCTTTCTGTGACCACGGATTTCTGCCTCATCACGTACACCACCTAATGAAACGCGCACGTACTTGCGCTTGAGCGCCCTTGCAATAGATGCGCAAAGTGATGTTTTACCAACACCTGGAGGGCCAACTAAGCAAATAATTTGATTTTTAATCTCAGGATTTAACTCCTTAACCGCAATAAATTCAAGTATGCGCTCCTTAACCTTTTCAAGACCGTAGTGGTCACGCTCAAGAATTTTTCTTGCGTTTATAACGCTTGTTTCGTCATTTGAATATTTACCAAATGGAATCTCAAGACAGGTTTCTAAATATGTACGCAAAACAGCACTTTCAGGTGAACCAAATGGCGCCTTATTGAACTTTAAAAGCTCCTTTAAAAGCTTATTCTCAACCTCTTTTGGAAAGTGCTTTGCCATAATTTGGTCATAAAGCTCCTCACTCTCACTTTGAGAGTCGTTGCCAAGCTCTGCTTGAATAACCTTTAATTGCTCACGAAGATAGTAGTCCTTTTGGCTTTCATCGATTTTAGCGCTTGTCTTTCTTTTAATCATGCTTTCAAGCTTTAAAACCTTAACCTCGGTGTCCATAAGGGTAATTGCAAGCTCACCCCTTTTGAACTTATCATATTCGTGTAAAATAGCATACTTATCAGAGCTTCTTGTTAGTATCAGCGCACCGCAAAGGTCACTTAAATAATCAACGTCTGTGTTTGCCTTGAACTGAAGCATAAGGTCCTTTGATGGGGAGGAAAATACAGAAATAGCCTCCTTTGCCTTATCAGAAATTGCACGTGCGAGTGCATTTTCAGTAAGCTCGGTTTCACCCTCATATTCAAGGGTCTTTATAACAATATCAGCAGAGTAGTGACCGCTTACCTTGAAAACATTTATGTGCTCAGCACGACAAATTCCCTCAAGGGTAGCAAATGAGTCCTTAGGACCTCTTTTTGTAACCTGCTTAATCTTTGCAACTGTACCAACGGAATAAAGCATGCTTGTATCAAGCTTTTCGTTAAATGGATTTTTTTGAGTAGCCAAATAAACAAGTGAGCCTGTTTTTTGTGCGTAGTCAATTGCTGAATATAATTCAGGGCTTGAAATATCAACAGTTATAGAAATTCTTGGAAAGGCGAAAACTGAGCCCGTTAAGGGTATTAGGGGAAGTGTAAAGCTTTCGCTTCTTTCAGTAATTGTAATAGCCATTTTGAATCCTTTCTTGTGCCACGAGGAGAAGAATTTTGCCAAAATACCTCATGACATAATATGCTAACATACATTATAACACAAGCATTTAAATAAGTCAAATATTTTTTATATTATTAAAATAATAGTGGAAATTTTGCCTAAAATGTAGTACAATGGATATATAAACCAAAGGAGGTAGAAAAAATGGCATTTGATGCAGGATTTTTAAGGTGCATTGCACGCGAAATTGATGCACTTAAGGAATCACGAATTGAAAAAATATATCAGCCTGCAAATGACGAGATTGTTATTTTTCTGCATTCCGCCACTAGTAAAGCTAAGCTTTTGATTAATGCAGGGTCAAACTACCCAAGGCTTTCGCTTGTAGAAAAAACGGGAGAAAACCCTCAAAAAGCGCCTCTTTTGTGTATGCTACTTCGTAAGCATCTAAACGCAGGCAAGCTTCTTTGTGCTTACACCTTAGGCTTTGAAAGAGTAGTGGTGCTTGAGTTTGAAGCTTATGACGAAATGGGCTTTAAATCTAAAAAATACCTTTTTGTCGAGATTATGGGTAAATATTCAAACATAATTTTAACAGATGCACAAAAGAGAATAGTTGCACTTTTAAAAGCTATTGATTTTTCATCAAGCCTTGAAAGACAGTTGCTTGTTGGCATGACATATATCGAGCCACCAAAGCAAAACAAACTCAATACTGAAGTTGTCACCAAGGAAGAAATAATAAGCGCATATGAAAATGCCTCACCCGAGATGAAAATTGATAAATTTATCACCTCAAATCTTATGGGAATTGCACCCTCAAGTGCAAGAGAGGTTGCATATGCCTTGACAAAGGACATAGATGCACCACTTTCAATGGTTGATAAGGAAATCTTATCAAGAGTTTTAATTAAGCTAATAGAGGATATTAAAAATGGCAATGTAAAGCCATATTTGATACTTAATGAAAAGGGCGAAGGACAGGAGTTTTCCTACCTACCACTTAGCTATTTTGGAGATAAGTTTGAGGCGCGAGAAATGGCTTCATTTTCAGTTCTTGTTGATACTTATTTTTCAAAAAAGGGTACTGACGAAAGAATTAGACAGCGCTCAAGTGATATTTTAAAGCTACTTACAAACGCAGAGGCTCGAATTATAAAGAAAATCAATATACAAACCCAGGAGCTAAATGAGTGCGAGGAGGCAGAAAAATATCGTCAAATGGCCGACCTTATAACTGCTAATCTTTACCAAATAAAGCACGGGTCAAGCGTTTGCGAAGTAATAAACTACTATGACGAAAATATGGGAAAAATAAGAATCCCTCTTGACAATAAGATTTCGCCATCGTCTAATGCGCAAAGGTACTACAAAAAATACAACAAGCTAAAAAAGGCAAGAGTTGAGCTTGCCCGTCAAATTGAAATCTCAAGGGGTGAGCTTGAATATATAAGCACGGTTTTTGATGCATTGACTAAGGCAGAGGGAGAAACCGACTTAACTCAAATTAGAAATGAGCTATATCATAGTGGCTATGCCTCACGTATGAAGAATTATAGCATACAAAAAATACAGGCACCCAAGCCACTTAAGTTTATAACAACTGGTGGCTATACAGTTTTATGTGGCAAAAACAACACACAAAATGACTATATTACAACGAAAATTGCAGAGAAGGGAGATTGGTGGTTCCACGCTAAAAACACCCCAGGCTCTCACGTTCTAATGCAGTCAGCTGGAAAGGAAGAGCCAAGTGCTCAAGACTTTACTGAGGCGTGCGAGATTGCAGCGTTTTATTCCAAGGCAGAGGGCGATAATATAGAGGTCGATTACACCTTGGCAAAGCACGTAAAAAAACCAGCGAGCTCCAAGCCAGGCTATGTAATTTATCATACAAATTGGAGCGCAATAGCTACTCCAAATGAAGAAAAAATCAAAAAAATGCAACAAAAATAAAGGTGTTAAGTGTCAAAAAACAGACACATCCCCCACCTTTTTAACAATAAGGAGTCAAATATGCTTGATTTTGCAAAGGACAAAGGCTTTTGGGAAAGAGTACGCACAAGTGATGAATTTAAGTGGCACAGAGATGACGTGAAAGAGCTATATGATGAGGCATTTAAGGTTGAGCCTCGTCCACATAGCGCAGAGGAAATTTTAGGGAATG
This sequence comes from Eubacteriales bacterium, assembly GCA_045596585.1. Classification (GTDB taxonomy): domain Bacteria; phylum Bacillota; class Clostridia; order Oscillospirales; family CAG-272; genus RGIG2000. The sequence goes on along the minus strand of JAZOCP010000141.1, from coordinate 6,226 downwards.
ATGACAAGGGTCTTTGGCGCTTGCAGTTCGACCATCTTCAGTCCTCGGCCTTAATGGCACTTATTTATCCTGATAACGAGGAATATTATAATAATCTACTAAAAATTGTTTGGGCTTACCTCGGAGAATATACTTGGGCACCACTTGGACACTATACCGAGTATTATTACCAAAGAACTCCAAAGGATTTTGATTTTGGCTTAATAGATATTTTCGCATCTTCCGTAGCACTTGCCTTAGCTGAGATTAAAAACCTATTTTCTGACCGTTTTCCTCAGCTTTTGAAGGACAGAATTTCCTACGAACTAAGAAGACGTACAATTGAGCCATATTTAACTCGCAAATTCTTCTGGGAAACACACGACAACAACTGGACAGCAGTTTGCGCAGGTGGAGTTGGTGGCGTTTTAATGTATGAGGATCCTAAACTATTTTTTGAGTGCCAAGAAAGACTTCACTCAGCAATGGAGCACTACCTTGATAGCTACAAAAATGATGGTATGTGTGTTGAGGGTGTTGGCTACTGGGGCTTCGGCTTTGGCTTCTTTACAACATACGCATTACTTGAAAGAGAATTAACCGAGGGCAAGGTTGACTGGTTTGAGCGCTCAAAGGTTAAGGAAATTGCAAAGTATCTTCAAAAAATGTTTTTAACCAAGGACGTTATAGTTACATATGGTGATTGTAGCGTTACTCAAGACTACGCAATTGGTCTTCCCGCTATGCTAAGACACGTTTATGGTGACGAGGTTGAAAGGCTACCAAAGGAGCTTGCAATTGTAGGCAAAAATAACACCCACTTCAATTTCATTCTTCGTGCATTTTTGTATTATAGCGAGGATAACTTTACAAACGAAATGGCAAATAATGTTACATATACAGTTGAAGACTCTGCCTACTTTGTTAAGCGAACAAAGGGCTTTGGCTTTACCTGTAAAGGTGGCAACAATGGCGAAAGTCATAACCACATAGACGTTGGCACATTCATAATTGCTCGTGGTGACAAGCAAATCATTTCTGATATCGGTGCTGGCCCATACCTTGAGGGCTATCACGGAGATAAGAGATATACATATTTTCATCCAAGCGCATACGCACACAATTTACCAATAATTGATGGAATTCCTGAGCATCAATATAGAAGAGAAGACGTGTCTGTTTCATACGATTATGAAAAATCAATGGCTTATATGGACGTAAATAAAGCATATGATATTGATTATATGAAAGCATTTAATAGGTCATTTACCTTTGAGGACTATAAAATCACTTTAAATGACAAATTTAAGTTTACTAAGGATGCACAGATAACTGAACGCTTTATCTCTCTAATTGAGCCTGAATTGAAGGACGGCATTTTATATATTGAGGACGTTTCGCTTAAGTCAAAATTTGAGCCAACAATCACAACAAAAGAGGTTCTTGCTCACGTTGGTAGTCGCCAACACAATGTATATATAATTGATTACATTTTGCCAAGTGGTAAGGACGAGTTTGCAATAGAGTTTGAAACTAAATAATAAAAAAGTCAGCAGAAATGCTGACTTTTTTGTTGTTTTATTTTGAACGGGTTTTTAAAAGTGCCATTATAATTTGTGCAACCTGCGCCTTTGTAAGTGGAGAATTTGGAGAGATTTTACCCTCTGTCTTCTTTATGATTCCAGCCTCGGTTAAGGACTCAATTGCGCCTCTTGCCCAAGATGGAATTTCCTCGTCATCGGCAAAAACAGTCATACACGTGGTTGAATTTTTACAAATTATGTTATTTATTATAACCGCTGCTTCCGCAAGAGTTATTGACCTTTTTGGGCATATATATACGCCGTCTGATTTTGTTTCGCCTTTTATAATTCCAAGGGCAAAGGCGCTTTCTAAATATCCCTTGTATTTTGGCGAAATATCTTTGTCATCTGCAAAACGTGTTTTTTCAACTGTTGGTACTTCCTTTGCACCCATTGTGCGCATAATCAAATAGACAAATTCCTCTCTTGTTATTTCTTCATTTGGGTTAAAGGAAAGGGTGCCATCTGCGTTAACTGTTGGCTCCATAATCCCGTTTTCACAAACTGTAATTGCAGCACCAAGATCCATTTTATCAACATCAGAAAATGCAAGACTTGACTTGTGTTTATCAATTTTTATTTCAACCGTGCATTCAGAGGAGTAGTTGCCAAACTCGTCACGGACTCTATATGTAAAGGTGTCCTTTCCACGCGCATTTTCATATGGTGTGTATATGTAGTCACCACTGTTTGCATTGGTAATTGTAAGGAGTGCCTTTTTAGGGTATGATATTACCTCAAAGGTGAGGTTATCTCCTTCTGGGTCGTAGCCGAGTAGAGTACCAAAGCAAGCAATATTTCTCATAGTTGATGCTTCTATCGTTGCGCCATTTCCACCGCTTGGCTTAAGGTTTACCTTTGATAGAGAAACAAGCTCACATTCAATTTCATAGCCCTGATTATTTGGCTTGAATTTAAAGCTTGCGCGTTCACCACCACTTGTATTTACAAATTTTAATAGTGAAAAATCCTTCCTTGAGATTACTTGGTTTTCAACAACATATAAATTTTCAAGCATTAATTTTCCACTTGAATTAGCTGGTAACTCGGTGATTTTTATAGAGCTAACATTTGCGCCTATGGGTAAGTCAAAATCATCAACGTCAAAAATAATTTCTCCGTTTACTAAAACACTACTTTTTACCATTGTACTTTCGTTTGCAATTATATCTATAGCAGGGGAGATCTTTGCGCTCACCGCTATTGACCCACAAAGGAAGAGTGTAAAAACGGAAATAAAGAAAAAAAGTTTTTTCATTTTGCCTCCAAAATTTGTTCCAATATTGTTAAAAAATACTTTATTATCTTATATTTTTCTAAATTCTTCTTTCCTTGGAAAAAGCTTTAACTTGAACACAAAATCAGCATGTGAATATAATGATATCGTAACATTTAAAGAAAGGAATAAATAATTTGGAAATTATTAAAATCACCGATAAAGCGATAAAAATCAGCCTTTTACCCCAAGAGGCAATTGAATATGATATTTTCGATATTGCAAAGGGGAAGGAAGGTGACATAAAATGCTCCTTTTCTCGCCTTTTGAAAGTCGCCAAGGAAAGGGTAGGAATTGAGTGGGGAAGCAAGAGAATTCTTGCCGAAATTTTTTCCTCAAAGGATGGAGGATTTGAAATATTTATTAGCTATCTTGAAACGGAGGAAAGAATGTATAAGGAAAGAAACGAGCAGATAGGACCAAGACCAAGGGCTAAGCTTGTTTATTCCGTTGAGGAATTAGATAGCCTCCTTGTTATTTTAAACCGGTTAAATAAAGCAGAAAAGAAAATTAAAAGCTCAGTTTACTATGATGAAAATATTAAAAAATATTATCTAATCCTTGAGGACGTGTCTAAAAAAGAAGCATTTTTGGCATTTATTGGAGAGTACGCAAAGCAAGTAAAAATAAGCTATTTACCATACATACAGGAGCACTTTATATGTATTTCAAAATCACATGCAATAGGTGAAATATCTGGGCTATCCTAAGCTTAAATTATTCCTTTGAAAAAAGGTACTGAGAAAATGTATATGCAAAGGATTCAGCACCCAACCGTGCCTCCTCAAATGAGTTTGCATAGGTGCCAATTTCAACCTCGCATACGAAGGGAGCAATATTTTGAGAAAGTGGAAAACGAGATATCTTATTTTCAAGCACAAGACAAGGTGCTTTTTCAAAAGAGAAATCATAAAAATCAAGAGCAAAAAGAATATTTTCGTAAAGCTCATCGCCAACGCTACTTGAATTTGTACCATTAATTAAAGATATTTGTGCACAGCTTTGCCCATTATAGGTACATGTGTATTTGTTCATTGTCATATCGTCTTTTATGTAAATTCCTCTTGAAATATCAAATACATAAGATATGCTGGGGTATTTTTTCAAGGTGTCGTTTAACGATTTTTCATATTCATCGCGAGAATTAATTATACTGCCCGAGGCATAAAGCTCAGAGAGGAGAATGGTATTTATACCCTTAGAGTTTAAAACCTCGGCAATTATCTTGCCAAGCTCGCCAACATTTTTTGAATCACTGTAAAAGTTGTCACTTGTTGTGTAGTATTTTCCGTTAGAATAGCTTTCTCTTAAATGAGTGCTTGTGATTAGGACCAAAGGTGCCTCGTTCCCATATTTTTTATATATCTCGCTTGCCTTGGTTATTGTTGGCTTTTTGTTTAAATCAAGCTCACAACCGCTTTCGTTTGTTAAGGCATATTTTTGAGACCCTGTGTCTAAAATTCGATAGCTATCACTTGGAAAATTTACATCTTCCTTTTCACCGGAACTGTTATTTATGTCGCTATTTGTGCCTTCATCGTTGCCACTTTGTAAACCCTCGTTTTTTATGCCCTCATTTTCGTTCACTGAGGGTTTGTTGGTGCTTGAACCTATACCGTCGAAAATTGCAATAGCCTTTTCCTTGATTTGTGGGAAATACTTAATTCCCAAAAACAAAAGTAAAAAGAGAACAATAAGTGAAATAAAACGGATAAAGCCCCTAAGTCTTCTTTTGTTTTGTCGTTTTTTGTTTTTTTCAACGCTTACATATTCTTCCTTTTTTGGAACTATAATAATTTCATCTTTGTCCATTTTCTCCCCCTTGGTTTTTGTTTAATTCTATGTTGGACAAATTGTCAATATTACTAAAATATTGCTTTACTACGTTATTAATTCCCTTGGCAATTATTTTTGATAGAACTTCAATTGATATTTCCGAATTTATTGTGGTGTAAATTGTATCTTTTGACAAATTCTTTTCCTTTATTGCAGAGGGTACACCAATGGAAATAATGGGCAAGGAAAGTGTGTTCTTGCTAATTTCATAAGTGTACCTCCCACCACCGCTACCTGGCAAAATACCTGTGTTGCTTGTTTGTATAGTTTTAAGTAGCCTTTGATTATCAAATGTTAAAAGTGAGTCAATCAATATTACTGCTTCCACATCTACCACTGACAAAATAGCTTTTATGTGAGTTAATGCATCAAACCCACTTTGCCCAGTGACCCCTGCCTCTAATAAGGTTAAATCGTAACCAAAGGAATTAAATAATTCCTTGTTTTCCTCTTTTAAGTGTGCTGAGGGTACAAGTTGACTTATAACCCTTGCACCTAAGCTGTCTGCTACTATTTCATTGTTCCCAAGACCTACTACTAAAAATTTTCTTGGTGTAGGCTTAAGGGTGGAGATTAAAAAAGAAAGACAGCTTGAAAGCACGAATGAAAGCGACTCGTGCTCCTCTTCGCTGTATTTATATGCATCACCCGTGACAAGGGTGAGGTAAGTGCCAATTTCCTTGCCGGTTTGTTCTTTGCCAAGCTCGTTTAATATTTCTGTTCTAATAACCTCGTGCGAATCAAAGAAAAGAGTAGTGGTTTTTATACCATTTTTTATCTCGTTTTTCTCGTCCCTTGTGTAGGATTCAAGGGCTAAATCAGCCTCTTTTGAAAATTCCAAAATAAATCTCCTTGAATAATTAAAAAATATATGATAAAATGATTATGTATGTAAATTTTGACTAAACAAGGAGAAAAACATGAAGGACAAAAGTGAAATAAAGGTCTTTATTCTTCACTTGATGGACAGAATAGGCTATCCAGTTAATTGTAATGATATTTGCTCAATTCTTTCACAGGAAAGTGTAGCTGGTTATTTTGAATGTGGTGATTGCTTTACTGAATTAATTGAGGCAGGGCATTTAGTTGACTCGGGTGCACCTGACGAAAAGGGCGAGATTACCTATTTAGTGTCCCCATCAGGCAAGACAATATCAAGTGCGCTAAGTGACCAAATATCAGCGCCAATTAAGGAGGCAAGCTATCGTAGTGCAATTCGCTATCTTTCCTTTGAAAAACGCGGAGCAATCGTTAATTGCCATAAGACAAGGCTTGATAATGGGAAGTATAACGTCCATTGTGAAATAATTGAAAGAGGCAGGCGCGTTTTAGAAATCAATATAGATGTCGATACAGAAAGAGTTGCTGACACTATGCTTTATAACTTCCGCCGTAAGCCAGAAATTGTCTTTCAGGGCACAATGGCATTAGTTTCAGGCGAGAAAAACTACATCTTTGAAAAATAATTTACCATACTTTGGTAATTTGCACAAAAAATATTTTATTTTCTAATAAATTTTATTAATTGTGACAAAATAATGCTTGACAAATG
>JAZOCP010000140.1:0-1735 GCA_045596585.1 Eubacteriales bacterium | reverse complement strand
ATATAAATCTCCAATAGTTAAAACATTAAGCTTGAAAACCGCAACCACAAGTGCGCCAAGAACAACAACTATTAGTGAGGCTGGCACCTTATTTATATACTTTATTTTTGGTAGCACAAATAAAATTGCCAAGGAAACTGCGCCAACTAAAAATCCAACAGGATTAAACGTGCCGATATTATGAATTAGTGCCTCGATTTTTTCAAGCGCCTCAACTGGGGATGCACCATTAAAGTCCATACCAAAAAAGTCCTTTAATTGTCCAATTACAATGGTAACTGCAATTCCCGCTGTAAAGCCAACTGTAATTGTTGTTGGAATAAATCTAATTAGTGAGCCAAGTCTTAAAAGACCAAACAAAATTAAAATTACACCCGCTAAAATTGTAGCAATTAAAAGCCCGTCAAAGCCCTCGGTTGCTATAATTCCTGCAACTATTGTTGCAAATGCGGCGGTTGGTCCTGAAATGTTTACACGGCTACCACCGAAAAAGGAAATTACAAAGCCGGCAAATATTGCGGTATAAAGTCCTTGCACGGGTTGTGCACCTGATGCAATTGCAAGTGCAATTGAAAGTGGGAGCGCTATAATAGCAACTATAACACCCGCGATAATATCATTTAAAAGCTGTTTCTTTGAATAGCCCTTAAACATTGTAAATAGCTTTGGTTGAAAAATCCTCTGTTTCATTTTTACCCTTCCTATATGACTCTTTTCGACACAATTATACCCCTATTTATATTTAAAGTCAACATTAAATTTTAATAAATTAAAATTTGTTCCATATTGTCTATTAGTGTGCTATAATAGTGATAGAATTTTTAAGGAGTTACTTATGGGCTATTTAGATTTTGTAAATACAAAAATGGGCACAAATTCAGCTATGTCATTTTCGCGTGGGAACACATTGCCACTTTGTCAGCTACCCTTTGGCATGTGCGCATTTTCTCCACAAACCGAAATTGGTAGTGAGCCAAGCTGGTTTTATAACCCAAACAAGGATTATATTGAGGGCATACGCTTAACGCATCAGCCAAGCCCTTGGATTGGTGACTATGGTCCACTTCTTTTCTCTTTAGCAAGGGACGCTTACGCAAAGCCACAAAAATCGAAAATTGTAAATGAAGAATTAATGCCTCACTACATAAAATACACGCTTGATAGCTCTCTTTGTCTTGAAATTACACCAAGTGAGCGTGGTGGCGCTTTTGTAGCAAGTGCGTGCGACCAGCCAAGTGCGGTTTTCTCTATTTATTCCGTTTTTGGAAACACCTCATTTGAACTAAAGGGCAACTACCTACATATAACTAATGACTACACCGACAAAAGCGATGCGCACAATTTCACACAGCACACAGTAGTTTCAATAAAGGGTGCAAAAATTGGAAAGATAGATATTAAAAATGGCTCTTGCCATATTTCCTTTAAGGGTAAAATTAGTGGCTCTATTGCAATTTCCTATATCAGCTATGAGCAAGCACTATTAGAGCTTAGTCGTATAAAATCATTTGAAGACACACTAAAAAATGCCGAGAATGTGTGGGAAAATACACTTTCTAAAATCGAACTCGACTCTGAAAATCAGACACAGGTAGGGATTTTTTATTCCTGTATGTATCGTGCATTTTTGTTTCCTCACAAGGCGTATGAAATAGATATAAATGGTATGTCGATACACTACTCCCCATTTAAAGGCACGGTTCTTTCTGGTGTGCGCTATACAGACTATGGCTTT
>JAZOCP010000139.1:0-16009 GCA_045596585.1 Eubacteriales bacterium | reverse complement strand
CAAGAGTTTCAGAGCCTGCTTGCATAAGTGCACAAACACCACCACAATGAACTGCTTGCTCACCGAAGAGGTCTGTTTCTGTTTCTGTTCTAAATGTTGTTTCATGAACACCTGCTCTTGCACCACCAATACCGAGTGCATAAGCAAGACCGAGTTCAAGTGCGTCACCTGTTGCGTCTTGGTGAACAGCGATAAGTCAAGGAACACCCTTACCTACTTGGTACTCTGAACGTACTGTGTGACCAGGGCCCTTTGGAGCAACCATGATTACGTTAACGTTCTTTGGTGGCTTAATGCAACCGAAGTGAATATTAAAGCCGTGAGCGAACATAAGTGTTTTGCCTTCTGTGAGGTTTGGCTCAATGCTTTCCTTGTAAAGCTTTGCTTGCTTTTCATCGTTGATAAGAATCATAATCATATCTGCGTTCTTAGCAGCCTCAGCTGATGTCATAACCTTAAGACCAGCCTTTTCAGCCTTTGCCCAGCTCTTTGATCCCTCGTAAAGACCAACGATAACGTTAACGCCTGACTCCTTTAGGTTAAGAGCGTGAGCATGTCCTTGTGAGCCGTAGCCGATGATTGCAACTGTCTTGCCGTTTAATTTGTTAAGATCACAATCTTGTTGATAGTAAATGTTTGCCATGATAAATTTCTCCTTAAATTATATACAAATTTTAATTATTAGTTTTGTTTGTGGACACCTGTTTTTGTTTGCTTTGAAAGAAGTGTGCCCTCTCCTCTTTCAAGAGCTACGATACCTGTACGGCACATTTCAATTATGCCATATGGTAGCATATATTCAATGAACGCATTGATTTTTGTTGGGTCGCCAGTAATCTCAATGCACATTTCTGTAGCTGTAAAATCAATTACCTTTGCGCGATATACATCAACTGCTGAAAGCACATCTGCTCTTGTTTGCGAATTATTTTTTATCTTAATAAGAGCAAGCTCTCTTTTTATTGATGAGCCCTCCTCAACCTCTTCTACCTTTTTTACGTTGTAGAGCTTACGAAGTTGATTTATAAGCTGTTCCTTTGCGTAACCATCACCACTCATACAAATTGTAATTCTTGAGTATTCTGGGCTTTCGGTTTCGCCAACGGTTAATGCGTCTATGTTGAAGCCACGACGGGTAAACATGCTTGTTACTCTTGTAAGAACACCATATTTGTTATCAACATAAACTGCAATTACAAATTTATTTGTTTTTTCCATCGTTGCCTCCTTATTTTTCTGTGATGATATCGTCTATTGAGCCACCTGGTGGGAGCATTGGTAAAACGAACTCATCCTTGTCGATATATGTGTCAATTACAACTGGACCATTTATAGTAACTGCCTTTTTAAATGCTGCCTCAAACTCATCAATGTTAGTTGCACGCATGCCTGTTGCACCAAATGCCTCCGCAAGCTTAACAAAGTCAGTTTTTCTTTCAAGAACTGTATTTGAAAATCTCTTGCCGAAGAATAGGTTTTGCCATTGACGAACCATACCAAGCACGCCATTGTTACAAAGCACGATTACAAGTGGTACATTGTATGTAACTGCGGTTGCAAGCTCATTTAGGTTCATACCAAAGCTACCATCACCTGTTATTAAAACTGTTGGGTCATTGGTTGCAATTCTTGCACCGATAGCAGCGCCGAGGCCAAAGCCCATTGTGCCAAGACCACCACTTGAAACAAAGCGTCTTGTTGTGTCATATTTTGCATATTGTGCAGCCCACATTTGGTGCTGACCAACATCTGTTGTAATAATTGTTCTTGGTAATTTATATTCATTGATTACATCAAAAACCATTTTAGGGGTCATACGCTTGCCAGCAAGCTTTGCAGCCTTTTCTGCAATTTCTTGCTCCTTTTGCTTATATGACTCAACCTCTTTTACCCATTCTGGCTTTGCATTCTTCTCTGCCTTGTTTGCAATTCTTGTAAAGGAATCACGAACGTCAGCAACGATACCAAGGTCAACATTTATGTTTTTATTGATTTCAGCGAAGTCTGGGTCGAGCTGAATAATTTTTGTTTCCTTTGCAAATTTTGCGGTATTACCTGTGGCTCTATCACTAAAGCGAACACCAACGCCGATAATTAAGTCTGCCTCTTTTTGAGAAATAGATGACGCATAGTGACCATGCATGCCTTGCATACCAAGGAATCTATCACAGTTATCTGGAACTGCGGAAAGACCCATAAAGGTACAGCCTATACACGCATCAATTTTTTCTGCAAATTCAATAATTTCCTTGCCCATATGAAGGCCAGCTGCACCACCACCGATATAGATATATGGCTTTTTTGATGCATTGATTAAAGCAACTGCCTCATCAATTGACTCCTCATCTGCTTTAGGTAGTGGAATCTTTTCTACCACACCCTGTGGCTCAAAATCATAGGTTGCAACCTGTACGTCCTTTGGCACGTCAACGAGGACTGGACCTGGTCTTCCAGATTTTGCAATTTGGAATGCCTCACGAATGGAGTCTGCTAAATCCTCAATTTTATTTACAAAATAGTTATGCTTTGTAATTGGAAGTGTAATACCTGTAATATCAATTTCTTGGAATGAATCCTTACCGATAAGTGAGCAAGGAACGTTTCCTGTAATTGCTACCATTGGAATTGAGTCAAGCATTGCTGTTGCAATACCTGTAACTAAGTTAGTAGCACCTGGGCCTGAGGTAGCAATACATACGCCAACCTTACCTGTTGCACGGGAATAGCCGTCTGCTGCGTGGGCAGCACCCTGCTCATGTGCTGTTAGAATGTGATTTATTCTGTCACTATTTTTATATAAAGCGTCATAAATATTAATAACCTGTCCACCCGGGTAACCAAAAACATCGGTTGTGCCTTGTTCAATTAGAGTATTAATAATTATTTCTGCGCCTGTCATTTTCATAATTTTTCCTCCTTTTTGGGGGTTATTTTTGTCCGAGCATAATATTTACAGCGCTTACAAGTGCCTTAACTGAGGAAACGATAATATCACTATCAATTCCCGCACCATAATAAGTTTTGCCTGTGTTTTTTATGCTTACGTATGATGATGCCTTGGAGCTTGATTTACCCTCAAGGTCGTGCTCTGTATAGCTATCGAAGATATAGTCAATGCCGATAACATCCTTTATTGCATTGGAAACGGCATCTAAACGACCGTTTCCACATACGACTCGAACATAGGAAACGCCGTTATATTTAATTGTACATTCTGCCTCAATGCCACCATCCTTGTCCTTATAAACAGCCTTTTCAACATCGACAAAGGTGTTTATGTTTACAAAATCACGAACAAAGATATCATAAACCTCTTTTGGTTGAAGCTCTCTGTGCTCATGGTCAGAAATACTCTTTACATGATAACCAAATGCTTCTCTCATCTTAGGTGGTAAAACGTGCTTAAATTGAGTTTCAAGTATGTAACCAATACCGCCCTTACCAGACTGAGAGTTAATTCTAATTACGTCAGCCTCATATACTCTGCGAACGTCTGTTGGGTCAATTGGAAGATAAGGAACATTCCAAATCTTATCTTGTCCCTCTCTAAACTTCATACCCTTAGCAATTGCATCTTGGTGTGAGCCACTAAATGCAGCAAAAACAAGCTGACCACTATATGGTTGTCTTTCATAAACGTGCATTCTTGTAACCTTTTCATAAACCTCAGTAATTTCTGGAAGGTTTGAAAAATCAAGACCTGGGTCAATGCCCTGTGAGTACATATTAAGTGCAAGAGTGATTATATCTACATTACCAGTTCTTTCACCATTACCAAAGAGTGTACCCTCAATTCTATCACCGCCTGCCAAAAGACCAAGCTCACTATCTGCGACTGCGCAGCCACGGTCATTATGTGGGTGAAGAGAAATTATAACATTTTCTCTATTCTTTAGGTTTTTTGACATATATTCAACCTGATTAGCATAAACGTGTGGCATAGAGTGTGACACAGTAACTGGTAGGTTGATAATAACCTTATTGTCAGGTGTTGGCTTCCAAATATCTATAACCTCATTACAGATTTCAGCAGCAAACTCTGGCTCAGTACCTGTAAAGCTTTCAGGAGAATATTCAAATGTAACCTTGCCCTTAGCCTTAGCTTTATATTCGTTAAGAAGATTGGCACCGAATTTTGCGATTTCTATTATTTCTTCCTTACTCTTTCTAAATACCTGCTCTCTTTGTGCAACCGAGGTAGAGTTATATAGGTGAACTACTGCGTGCTTAGCGCCATCTATTGCTTCAAAGGTTTTTGCAATAATGTGCTCTCTTGATTGAGTGAGAACCTGAATTGTAACGTCATCTGGGATTAAGTTCTTTTCAATAAGAGTTCTACAAAACTCATACTCTGTTTCAGAGGCAGCAGGAAAGCCTATCTCTATTTCTTTAAAGCCAATCTTACAAAGTAGCTTGAAAAATTCGAGCTTTTCATCAAGGCTCATAGGAATAATAAGCGCTTGGTTACCATCACGAAGGTCAACGCTACACCAAATAGGTGGGGTATCAATAGAGTCCTTTTTTACCCAATCCATGCTTACACCCGATGGGGCAAAGTATTGCTTTGAGTACTTTTCACAATTTTTCATAGTAAATTCCTTTCTTTGAGTGAGCATGGGATTTGACACCGTAGCTTTAAAAATAAAAAAGCCTCCTTACGCAACTATCCCTGTGCATAAAGAGACGAAGACACACTCCGCGGTACCACTCTTACTTGACGAATAAACGCCCACTCTTGTTCTGTCAATCAACAAAACTCCTCTGTAACGGGAGGACCCGTCCAAATCTACTCGGCAAATGCCTTTGGGTTGGCAACTCCAGGATGAGACGAAAATGCCTTTCCTATTGCCTTGCACCAAACGGCAACTCTCTTAAGGTTTGGCATGTTCTATTTCCCTTCTTTGTCTTATGTGTATTGTATTTTATAATATTTGATCTTATTTGTCAAGTCTTTTTTGAATTTTTTTATTATTTATATTATTTTACGCATTATTTTATAATATTTTGTAGATTAAATCAACTAAATAAAAAAGCAAGCCCTATTGGGCCTGCCCTTTTTTATTTAGCAGATTTTATAAATCCAGCCGTATTTGTCTTCCTTTTTACCCCATTGAATTCCTGTTAGGGTATCGTAAAGTGTCTGTGTTACCTCGCCAATTTTTCCGTTGTTAACATCATATTCCTTGCCCTCGTAACGGAATTTGCCAATTGGAGATACTACTGCTGCTGTGCCACAGCCCCAAGCCTCCTCAAGCTTTCCGTTTTCAAGTGCCTCAACGAGCTCATCAATTGAGATAAGTCTTTCGCTTACTGTATAGCCCATATCCTTTAAAACATGGATACATGATTTTCTTGTAATGCCTGGTAAAATTGAGCCTGTTAGCATTGGTGTTACGATTTCACCATTTATTTTGAACATTACGTTCATTGCGCCAACCTCTTCAATGTACTTTCTATGTACACCATCAAGCCACAGCACCTGTGAATAGCCAACCTGTGATGCCTTTTCGCCAGCACGGTTAGATGCTGCATAGTTACCACCACATTTAACTGCACCAGTACCACCCTTTACTGCTCTTACATCCTCTGCCTCTATCATAATTTTTACAGGGTTGATGCCCTCCTTATAGTAGCTACCACTTGGAGATGCAATTATCATAAAGGTTGCTCTTTTTACTGTATGAACGCCGAGTGTTTCGTCATTACCAAACATATAAGGACGAAGGTAAAGTGATGTTCCAAATGAGTAAGGAACAAAGTCCTTTTCAAGCTCTACAAAGGTTGTTAGTGCCTGTAAAAAATCATCTTCATTTATTTTGGGTAGGCACATTCTGTCAGCAGAGTCGTTCATACGTCTTATGTTTTCCATAGGTCTGAATAAACGAATTTCGCCTTTTTCTGTACGATATGCCTTTAGTCCCTCAAATATTTCAGCACCGTAGTGCAAAACTGTTGAGGCGGGATGAAGCGAAATATTGCCAAATGGCACTATTCTTGCATTGTGCCAGCCCTTGCCTGCCTCGTAATCCATTATAAACATATGGTCAGAAAAGAACTGACCAAAGCCAAGCTCACTTTCTGCACCTAATTTCTTTGGTGAATCTGTTTTTGTGATTTTGATTTCCATAGTAATCTCCTATTTTGCGCACTACATGGCGCTTTATACAAGTAATAATAGCACACATAATTTTTTAAGTCAATATTTAGCTGAAAGATTTTTGAAAAAATTTTAGCATAGTAAAGCATTAAAGTAAATAAGGAAGGAATTTTTAGATTTCCTTCCTATTTTTCATTTTAAGATGTCTTCTATCTCGCTTGGACTATCTACTATATAGGTAGCTCCCGCTAATGAAAGCTCCTTTCTTGAGCCATAGCCAAAGGTAACCCCTATCGAGTCAAGTCCAAATTTATTTGCACTATTTATATCAAATTTTCTGTCACCTATCATTATAGTGTCCTGTGGCAAGCTTCCTGCCATATCAAGTGCGTAGGTCATAACCTCATCCTTTGTGGCACGTGTCTTTTCGTCCATCGTTGCGCCACAGGCATAGTCAAAATACTCCATTATTTTGAAAAAATCGAGCACCCTGTGTGCGTATTTCTCAGGTTTTGAGGTGCAAAGAACAATTTTGTAGCCATTTCTTTTTAGCGCGGTTAATAACTCCTTGATTCCATCATAAAGATAGCACTCGAAAATACCCTTTTCTCTGTAATATTCGCGATAAATTTCAATGCCCTTTTTTGCCTTTTCGTCATCAAAGCCATAAAATTCCTTGAAGGATTCAGCAAGTGGTGGACCAATAAAGCGAAGTGCGTTTTCCTTTGTTTCCTCTATTCCAAACTTATTAAGTGCATAAAGGACGGAATTTGAAACGCCCTCTCCAGAATCTATAATTGTGCCATCTAAATCAAAAAAGACAGTTTTGTATTTTTTTGCCATGATTTTCTCCTGCGCTACTAAATGTTTATATTAATCTATCACATTTTTGTTTTTTTGTCAACAAAAAAAGGGTGCATATGCACCCCTTTATTACACGTTTGCTGTTTCTTTTATTTCTTTTTTGTCAGAAACCTTTTTATTTATCTTTCCTGCAATAAATCTTACAAGATAACAAATGCCATAAAGAGCCAGAACTGCCGAGAAAAATACTACTGGATTAATAATCATTAGTGTCCATTTTGGAATTATTCCTTTTTCAACAAGTCCAATATAAAAAGCATCCTCGTCTAAAAAGAACCAGTTATGTGCAAGAATAACACTACCAAACTTTGCCCAAAGCGTAATTCCTACTAAAGCAATTGCTGAGGTATAGCATTTTTTGATATTTGGTTTTACTATTCCGAGTGCAATATTGAGAATTCCCCAAGCAAGCAAAACGCCATGGAAAAACATAGTCTGAACTGTTTGGTAGCACCAAGGCTCACCACTTCCTACGCTTATTGGAAAGAAAAGATACATAAGAGGTGCTAATGATGCAAGCATTACAATAGGCTCTAATATTTTTTTGCCATATTTATTAAACTGTGCAAACAATGTTAGCGGACAAAGAGCTGTACAAATGTGGAATGGAAGCTTATCCATATTCAAGCCACCGCCTGAAATAAGCTTTCCTGCCTCATCATATGAAGCATACACGAATTCATGTACAAAAAAGTCTGATATGTATGAAACTGTAAGAAGAACAATTAACATTTTCATAACTGATATTTTACGTTCCATTGTGCATTTTCTTAGCAGAAAATAGCCACCAACTATTCCACCAAATATCAATAAAAGATAAAACACATGTGATAATGAAAATGGTGTAACCTTTATGCCAGTATTAAAATGTGATTGTTCAAATAGCGTGAAAAATAATTCTCTCATTTTACCTCCTCCATTTCCTCTGCCTCTAATTCTTCATTTTCTGTCATTTTTGAGCTTACTCTTACGTACCAGCGCTCGTTTTTTGGTACGGTTATAAGCTCCACTATAGCGCTGATTAAAAAGGATACTAAAACACCGATTATACCTATCGTTAATGTATTCAACCAAGGCATAGCTTCAAATGGTGCCTTTTGTAAATACATCGAGTTAACCGACTCTTGACCAAACCATTTATTTAGGTTATTTACAATCAATCCATCGATAAACAAGATTGTAAGTCCAATTGTTACGCCTAACACCGAGTTTTTCACTCTTATCCTTATGTAGCCACCTACTAATACATATAGTGAGCCAACAAGCATTGTCGAGTGACTTATAAGTCCCTTTAAAACCTCATAGCTATCAAGACCACCGCTTGAATAGTTTTCGTTTAATAAAATGCCTATAGTGCCACACACAATTCCGCCAAGAGCGACAAATTGTGCAAGTAGCTTTATTATTTTGCTTTCTTTGTTTCCAAATGCCACAATAACAAGCAGCCACATACAAACATTGCAGGCATATGCAGGAATAAATAAGGAAAGTCCAAGAGATGGATGTACTATTTTTGCTATGTAATAGTCATAATAAATAGAACTAAAATGTATTACAACTGTTGCCACCGCCCAGAATTTCAAAAATAAATCCTTATGCTTTTGTTTTCTAAACAAAAAATGCGCACCAACCAAAAGGCCTGCTGTAATGACTGCGGAAATTACCATGTACAAAATATGATTTTTATCAAATAACATATTCTTCTCCGCTATATTTTATTATATTTATGCAACGATTTTATCACTGTGTTTTTACTTTGTCAACAATTTTTCGACTTTTTTGAACAAAAAATGAATAAAATTTACACTTTAGTAACATATCATTGTAATATATAGCTATTTGCACCATATAATGACAGCATTTTAAAATGATAGTGTAGTTTTCAACCTTTCTCTTGACATTTATGCTTTTTTTGATATAATATGTATCGTGCTTACTTTTTGTTTAGCTCTTTTTGCGACACTGTGTTTGCTTTTTTAACGTTTTTTACAGGAGTCATCATGGAAATTAAATTATCTGACCATTTTACATATAAGCGAATTTTAAGGTTTGCAATTCCACCAATAATTATGATGGTTTTCACCTCTATTTATGGTGTTGTTGATGGTTTTTTTGTTTCTAATTTTATTCGTGATAATGGACAGTCTTTTGAGGCTGTTAACTTCATTATGCCTTATCTTATGATAATGGGTGCAGTTGGCTTTATGTTTGGCACGGGTGGTGGTGCACTTATCGCTAAGCACCTTGGTATGGGTGAGCGCGAAAAGGCAAATAGCCTATTCTCCCTTTTCATTTATTTGCCTGCAATTTTAGGAGTTATTCTTGCTATTGTTGGATTACTCTTTCTTAAGCCAATGGCTATTTTACTTGGTGCAGAAAATGGCTCAGCTTTACTAAATTTGTCACTTAGGTATGGACAAATATGCCTAATTGGACTCCCCTTTGCGATGCTACAAATAGAATTTCAAGGGCTTTTTGCCACTGCTGAAAAACCAAAATTAGGACTTTTATTTACTGTTATTTCTGGTGTTACAAACATTATTCTTGATGCAGTTTTAGTTGCTGGCTTCCAGCTTGGCATTGAAGGGGCTGCTATAGCAACAATATTTAGCCAATTTATTGGTTGTGTTGGTCCTATTATTTATTTTGCAAGAAAAAATTCGAGTCTTTTACGTCTTACCAAATTCAAGTTTGACGGTCGCGCGACCTTACAGGCTTGCTTAAATGGCTCAAGTGAGCTTATGACTAATGTGTCTATGTCGCTTGTTGGTATGCTTTACAACCTCCAGCTTATTAAATATGCCGAGGGGTATGGTATTAAAGCATATGGTACACTTATGTATGTAAACTTTATTTTCATTTCTGTATTTATCGGATATACTGTGGCAGTAGCGCCAATTATAAGCTACAACTACGGTGCACAGAATCACAAGGAGCTTAAAAGCATATTGAAAAAAAGCATTGTTATTCTTGGAGTAATGTCAATTCTTATGTTTATAGCTGCTGAATTGCTTGCTACTCCGATGTCTTATATGTTTACAAGCTATGATAGCTTTTTACTTGAGAAAACTAAGGAGGCTTTTTTCTTCTACTCCTTCTCGTTTTTATTCTCTGGCTTTGCTATCTTTGCCTCATCATTCTTTACAGCGCTAAATAATGGAATTATATCAGCCATTATTTCGTTTTTAAGAATACTTGTTTTTCAGGTGGTGGCGGTATATACCTTACCTCTTCTTTTTGGTGTGGAGGAAAACAAGGTTATAGGAATTTGGCTATCTGTTGTAGTAGCAGAATTTTTAGCGGTTATCATTTCTTCAATTTTCTTAATTGCAAAACGTAAAAAATATAATTATTAATTAAAAAAGCGCTTGATTGAGCGCTTTTTATGTTGATTTTTCTTAAAATTTAAGATATACTATTTTTAGTACATTTAAGGAGCTTTTTATGAACATTAATGATATTTTAGGCGGTGTTAAATGTGATGCCTGTGGCAAGGAGCACAAATGTCCCATTAAAAAAGTATATATTGAAAAAAATGCGACTAAGCATTTGGTGGAATTTTGTAAAGAATTCAATAATATTTTAGTTGTTGCTGACGAAAACACACAGGCAGCAGGTGGCGCTGGTGTATATGATGCGCTTGGTGGAAAAATCAAGGGACGTGTCGTTTTTTCGGGTAAAAGCATATTAATTCCAGATGAGAAAGCAATAGCAAAGGTGAACGAAAATTTAGATGGCATTGAATTAATTGTCGGAATTGGCTCAGGTGTTATTCAAGACCTTTGTAAATACACCGCACACTTTGCAAAAATACCTTACGTTATAGTTGCTACTGCCCCATCAATGGACGGATATGCCTCCAGTGGTGCAGCTATGATTTTAAAGGGAATGAAGGAAACAGTTTCTGCATCACTTCCAATAGCTATTATTGCTGATACCGATGTTTTAAAAAATGCTCCTATGGAAATGATAGTAGCTGGCTATGGTGATATAATCGGCAAATATTCAGCCCTTAATGACTGGGAGCTTTCAAGAATTGTAAATGATGAATATTTTTGTCAATACATATATGATGTTACGTATCAAATGATAGAAAAAACATTACTTTGTGCTAAAGGAATTACTAATCGTGAGGACGAGGCTATTAAATCTCTTACTGAAGCACTTGTGGTCGTTGGTATTATGATGAGCTTTGCAACCACCTCACGTCCCGCCTCCGGTAGTGAGCACCATTTATCACACTTCTTTGAGATTACTGGCATCGTAAAAAATGAGCCATATTTAGCGCATGGAATTGACGTTGCCTTCTCCACTATTGAGACAGCAAAAATAAGAGAGCGACTAATAAATATTCCATTTAAATCTAATCAATATAAGGAAGATGAAAACGAGTATTTAAGCAATATAAAATGGCTTTATGGTTCAGTTGCCCATGGTTGCATTGCTTTGCAAGAAAGGCTTGGCACTTACAAGCGCGACAGGGCTTCAATTTACCTTAAAAAAGAGGCTGAAATCAAAAGAATTCTTGCTAAGATGCCAAGTAGCAAGGAAATTGAAGATATGCTTAATTTAGTTGGACTTGACTATAAAGAATATATCACACTTTATGGTAGAGAAAAAATTGATAGTGCAATTAAATATGCAAAGGATTTAAAGGACAGATATACTGTTCTATGGTTAAACTACGATTTGAACGAGGACTAATATGGATTTTTCAAAAATTAAGGTTGTGGCAATGGACCTTGACGGAACTCTTACTCAACATAGAGAGCAACTTGACAGTGAGCACCGCGAGGCTTTAGATAAGCTATCAAAAAAATATAAGCTTATCATGGTTGGTGCTGGGCAAGTAACAAGAATATTTAATCAAATGGGCAAATACCCTATTGATATAATCGGCAACTATGGCTTACAGTATGCTACATACAACGAAAAAAATGGTGAGCTTGATATTAAGCGCGATTTAACCTTTCCAATTGACCGCGAGGAAGTTGAGAAAAGGGTTAATTATTTTAGAAACAAATATGGCTATTTAGAATATCGTGGAGATAATGTGGAATTCCACTCATCTGGCTGTATTACCTTCCCTATTTTAGGCACCAAGGCAATACAAAGTGATAAGCTTTCCTTTGACCCCGACAGATCCAAGCGAAGGAAAATTCACGGGGAGGTGTGTGCGTATTTCGATAATTATAACGTTTTTGTTGGTGGCTCCTCGTCCTTTGATATGTCACCGAAGCCATACAACAAATATTACGCGCTTGATATATGGTGCAAGGAAAACAAAATTGACCACTCAGAGGTTGTTTATATAGGTGATGACTATGGCATGGGGGGAAATGATGAGTCCGTTTATAAGTCGGATTTTAATTATCTAACAATTGACAACTACATAGATTTCCCAAAAATCATTGAATACTTACTATGAAAAAAGGAACAGATTTTTTGTCTGTTCCTTTTGTTTTATTTGTAGAAAATGTTTTTAATTTTTCCCTTGCCACTTGATAAAATGTCTTTGTGTAGGTTTTCAAATACTATTTCCTTTATAAATAGGGAAATATCCTCGGGTCTTGTGCCATTAATTGTTATATCTTCAAAATATAAATTTTCAGCAGTAGATGAAAAATATGGGTCAAAGACCTCTTGACCGTTTTCATATCTAACCGATTTTGGACCTATTGTCAAAAGATATGAATATGGGTATTTTTCGCGATGAAGTATTATGCTTATATTTTTAAAATAAATGTTTTTAACATTTAAGCCAAGCTCAAAGCCTGCAAAGCTTCCTGTCACTTGGTCGTTTGTTATATAGCCACCTATTTTGTCAATTGGAGAGTCAAGGTCTATTGATATGTCCTCAAAAAAGATATTATCGCCAGAGCCAACCTCTACCCTTTCAGGACCTTGACTTGGAAAATACGGAGGGGTTTGGCAATATAACTTATAGGTATTTATATTTTTTATTCTACGGAAGATAGCATTTGTTAAGGAGCAGTCAACCTTTGTTCCATCATCAAAGGTGTAAATGCCAGGCTCTATGCGGAGCGCCTTATAGTTGCTATTTGGTGATAAGGTTAAGTCCTCACAAATAACATTTTTACATGGGCCAAAATTTATTGAGGAGTCTTGCCAGTCAAACATATTAAAGGCAACTAAATCATCCCCAACCTCACCACTAACATTTTTTATGTAAATGTTTTCTACATTACCGTTCACGTGTATGCCATCTGCAAAGCAGTTTTCAAAGGTGATGTTTTCAATTATTATGTTTTTTGCCTCACCTATTTGTACAGCAAAGCCACCACAATTTTTAAAGACCATATTTTTAAGAGATAAACCCTCTATATTCTCAAGGAGCATACAGGTTGAAACGCCATAAAACGAACGACTTTCATCATACATACCACTTAACCCATAGCCCAATCTATGTGGGCACCACTCAGTCCATTTTCCACCCTCTATTGAAATATTTTTGTTGGGGGGAGTGTCTGAAATTGGCATACGTGTGCCATCTGCAGTATTAGAATTTCTGAGCATTAAAACCCTTGTATCCTTAGCAAGAGAAATGATGGCATCTTCATCTGCAACAATTCTACGATTTGACGGGATTATTATGGAATTATCTATTAAATATGGCTCACTTGATTTGGGTATAATTACTATTTCGTGCTCGTTTAATGCTTTTTGAAGAGCCTGTGTCCAGATGCCATTTTGCGATTGGTAGTCGGTTAATAGAACCGAATCCTTTAGCTTGTCGATTTCGACTTGATTATCTATTTTTATTTTTGCAAGTAGCTTTTCAATATTGCTTTTTACCAAAACTAACCACCTACCTAATTCATTTATTAAGTAGATTATATCATAAAAGAAACATGTTTTGTAATGATATAAAAAATAATTTAAAAAAAGTGAAATTAGCTATTGACAAACCACAATTGCTTTGCTATAATAGTAGGGCAATTGAAAATATTCCTATCGAGATGTAGCGCAGTTGGTAGCGCGCATGGTTTGGGACCATGATGCCGTAGGTTCGAATCCTATCATCTCGACCATAAGAAAACACCACAAGATTTTGTGGTGTTTTTTCATTTATAAGCACTATATTTTGTGGTTTTCAAAATGTAGGTACAATTTAGGTACAAAGGCTATATATTTTCAAGAATTTCCACTATTCTGTTGGCTTCTTGTGGCATCAAGTGCGCATAAGTATTAAGTGTCTGCTCTATATTTTTGTGTCCGAGGCGCTTGGAAACTGCTACAATAGATATTCCTTGAGAAATCAGCAACGATGCGCACGAGTGACGTAAATCATGTACCCTTATAATTTTTATGCCAGCTTCCCTTGCGCTATTCTTCATAACTCGCTCTATTCTTCTGTCAGGAACAGGATGCGCGCCACCGAAAACAAACTCATCAAGATTTTTGCCTTTGTACTTTTTCAACTCTTCACAAAATGTTTTTGGCAAATCTATTGTTCTATTGCTTGAAACATTTTTAGGGCTTACCACCTTGTATGTGCCCTCTGTTGTTTTTCTTGTAATGTTTTTGCTTATTCTAACGGTTGCATTCTTAAAATCAATATCTCTCCAAGTAACAGCTTGACACTCTCCCTTTCTGCAGCCTGTGATATATAGGAACTTAAAAAGCACCTTCATATCCTCATCATTGCAACAAGCAAGGAACTTGTCAAACTCCTCCCTTGTCCAATATTCCATTTCCTTTGGAGGCTCTGTGTTTCTAAAAGGTTCAACCTTGACCATTACATTTTGAATATCGTAATATCGCTCACCAAACTTGTATATGGAGGAAAGCAAGGTTCTCAAATTTGCTTTATGAGTGTATGAATAATCACCTATTATATTCTGTTGCCACTCCAAAACAACAAGTGGCGTAATCTCTTTTATTTTCTTTTCTCCAAAAAAAGGCGCAATATGAATATTTATTTTGCTTTTATTCGAAAGGTAAGAACTTTCCTTCACCCTTGTCTTTTGGTTTTGTAAAAAGCCATCTATTAAAACACTGAACAGCATTTCTTGAGGCTCGTTTTTCGATGCCTCTTTTTTTATTTTCTTGTTATTCTCGCTTTGAAATTCTAAATATGCCAGGTTTGCTTCTTTTTTAGTCTTAAATCCTGATAGCCTTTTATTCTTTTCAACACCGTCTTCTATGGCACGAAAGCGCACCGACCATTTTTTGTTTTTCTCATTTTGTTCAAAGCTTGGCATTTTCCCTCCTAAATTCTTACACCTACTAAAATTCGACATTGTGCCTCATAATAGTATTATCAACTATTTAATGAGGTGCAAAATATGAACTACAAAAATTATCAAAAATCACGCGATGCTGCGTGGCAAATTCTCATTGACTTTAAAATTTCAGCTCTTCCAATCAAGATAACCGACCTTTGTCGTGCTCTCGGCATAGAGGTCAAGCTCGCCAAGGTTGACTCTGATAGCGATGGCTTTTCCTTTATGAAGGATGGAAGTCCTGTTATTCTCTTAAACGCAAACTGCACAAATACCAGCCGTCTGCGTTTCACCTGTGCGCACGAGCTTGGCCACATTATTCTTGGCCATGTGGGTGTTTATGAGCTTGTTAGTCGTGAGCCCTCTCCGATGGATAACCCCATAGAGCAAGCTGCTAACGTCTTCGCCTCTCGCCTTCTTGCCCCTGCATGTGTTCTGTGGGGATGCCAGGTTAAATCCCCCGAGGATATAATAAAGCTCTGTGATATAAGCTACGCTGCAGCCGAGTACAGGATGCAGCGCATGAAGGTATTATATGCTCGTAACAAATTTTTAACCAGTCCTCTTGAACGACAGGTCTATGAGAATTTTAAACCGTTTATTGAAAAAAAGATTTTTGTTTGAAAGATTTTTCTTTTTCTAATGCTTCTATTCTCGTGATTAACCTTTCTTTTTCATAGGTTAGCGCATCTATTTCTGCTTGCGGGCAATTGTTATTTGCTTTCGCTCTCAAAGCCCAAATAATATCCGCCTTTTCATTATTGAGCTCTTCGATTTCACTTTCTAATTCTTCTATAGTTTT
>JAZOCP010000138.1:0-1508 GCA_045596585.1 Eubacteriales bacterium | reverse complement strand
CAAAACAAAAAAGGACACCTTGCGTGTCCTTAGCGTATAGAATATGCAGTCAGCGAAGATGAGTGGAGGGCTTTTGCGAGCAAAAACATCTGCGCCGAGGCGCTCACTTGCAAGCAGACAGCGACTTTCGTCGCGCTTATGCACCACATTCGTGGCAAAGCCACGAGGGTGGCTCAATGCGACACTACATCAGCAAAACAAAAAAGGACACGCAAGGTGTCCTTTTTTGTTTTGGCGGAGATGAGTGGATTTGAACCACCGCGCCGGTTACCCGACCTACACCCTTAGCAGGGGCGCCTCTTCGGCCACTTGAGTACATCTCCATAAATGTACGCTATTGCGCTCGATTGGCGCATAGCACAAACCGCCGTTTCTTAGTTTGCCATTAAATTATACACAATTTTAGTTTACTTGTCAATAGTTTTTTATTTTTTATTTTATTTAGACCAAATTGCTCGGCTGTTTCGACAAATAAAAACAAAAGACACCCTATAAGGGTGTCAAATGTTAGTTTATTTTGTATTTTGCAAGTGGTGTGGTATTTACCCATTTGCCACTTCCTGGGCAAATTGGGAATTTTCCAAGTGTTGCAAATATATACCAAGCACTCATTGAGCCATTGTCCTCGTCCCCAGGGTAGCTATCGGGTACGAAGCACTCGCTTGCTATTTTGCTTACATAATAGTCGCTTTTTTTCTTGTTTCCATAGTATGAATAAAGGAAAGGAATAGAGAAGGAGGGCTGGTTAGAAATTGCACATTGACCAAGACCCTTTGGCGCATTTGCCATTTCTGTCATTTCGTGTATTTCACAGCCATATCTACCATGCTTAAATTCTGGTGGAGTGTTAAAAATTTCGTCAAGCCTTTTAATTGCCTCGTCATTGCCACCAAGCAACTCGGCAACTCTATCAATTGCGTGTGGGGCACCAAAAATATTTTGAAAGGCAGAGCTTTCTGTGTAGTCGTATCCCCAAACAAATGGGTCAAAATCACTTCTTTTGTTGCCAAGCTCGTTCCTTGCAACAACAAATCCTGTTTCCTTGTCAAATAGCTTTTCCCAACCAAGAGCGCGCGCGTAATACTCACGTGCAAGCTCACTATTTCCAAGTAGCTCACTAACTCTTGCAATGCACCAGTCACCATACGCAAAGTCAAGAGAGAGGTTAACGCTTTCTTGCCCCTCTGTATATGGAACATAACCATATTCAAGGTATTTACTTAAATGCTCCCTACCGTAGCGTGGGTCGCTTGAAGGGACATTTGCGTGATGTATCATAGCCTTTAAAAGCTCATTATGTAGTTTTGATGAGCCAACGCCACAATTAACCGCCTCAGCAATTGCGCCATCAATCAAAGTGCTTGGCATACAGCCAACCTCGCCAAGCGAGGTCCAACGTGGGAGATACCCCCCCTCATAGTAGTCATTTAAAAAGCCCTCGAGCATTTTTTCAAGCTCATCTCTTGCTAAGATGCAGAAGAGAGGAATTGATGTGCGATATGTGTCCC
>JAZOCP010000137.1:0-3340 GCA_045596585.1 Eubacteriales bacterium | reverse complement strand
GCCATAAAGTATTCAAGTATTGAAATACCTTCACGGAAGTTTGATTTTACAGGGATTTCCATTGTTTTACCAGTTGCTGAGAACATAAGTCCACGCATACCAGCAAGCTGACGCATCTGCTTTTCACTACCACGGGCACCGGATTCAGCCATCATCTTGATTGGGTTATAACGGTTGAATGAACCAAGCATCTCTTTGGTTACAGCGTTTGTCGCCTTATCCCAAATAGAAATTACACAGTTGTATCTTTCTTCATCAGAAAGCTCACCCTCGTTATAATAAGCAAATATTTGATCAACCTCAGCATCAGCCTTTTTAAGAATTTCTGCCTTGCTTTCTGGAATAATCATATCTGCTACTGAAATTGAAAGTGATGCTCTTGTTGAGTACTTGTAACCCATTTCCTTAATGTGGTCAAGAACCTCTGCTG
Source organism: Eubacteriales bacterium (assembly GCA_045596585.1). GTDB lineage: Bacteria > Bacillota > Clostridia > Oscillospirales > CAG-272 > RGIG2000. The sequence goes on along the minus strand of JAZOCP010000137.1, from coordinate 2,910 downwards.
CCTTTGTAAAGCCGTGAATCTTAATTGTACGGTCAACGATTTCTGAAAGCTTTTTGCTCTCTGCTACAAAATCAATTTCAAGTCCAAAAGGATCAACATCTCTATCAACATAGCCAAGGTCTTGTGGAATATATTCATTGAAAATAAGTCTGCCAAGTGTAGCATCTATAATCTTTGATTTCTTTTCACCATTGATTATTTTTTCAATTCTTACCTTGATAGGTGCGTGAAGCTCAAGCTGCTTTGTTTCATAAGCCATCATAGCCTCATCAAAGTTACGGAACACACTTCCTTCACCCTTTTCGCCAGCCTTATCGAGAGTTAAGTAATATGAACCAAGAACCATATCCTGTGAAGGAACAGCAATAGCCTTACCATCAACAGGCTTCAAGAGGTTGTTTGCAGAAAGCATTAAGAATCTCGCCTCTGCTTGTGCTTCGCTTGAAAGTGGAACGTGTACAGGCATCTGGTCGCCATCGAAGTCGGCGTTAAACGCTTTACATACGAGTGGGTGAAGTCTAATTGCTCTACCTTCTACAAGCACTGGCTCGAATGCTTGAATTGAAAGACGGTGAAGTGTTGGAGCACGGTTAAGAAGTACTGGGTGCTCTTTGATTACATTTTCAAGTGCATCCCAAACGTCGTCAACAACCTGCTCAACATTTCTCCTTGCTTCCTTAATATTTGCAGCCTTACCTGTTTCAACAAGTCTCTTCATTACAAATGGCTTGAATAGCTCAAGCTCCATTTCGCGTGGCAAGCCACATTGATAAATCTTAAGGTTTGGACCTACTACGATAACTGAACGTCCTGAATAGTCAACACGTTTACCGAGAAGGTTTTGTCTAAAGCGTCCCTGCTTACCTCTTAACATTTCAGAGAGAGACTTAAGCTCACGAGAGCTTGGACCAGTTACCGGCTTACCTCTTTTACCATTATCAAAGAGTGAGTCAACTGCTTCTTGAAGCATTCTCTTTTCATTTTTAATAATAAGCTCTGGAGAATGAATCTCGATTTGCTTCTTTAAACGATTGTTTCTATTAATTACTCTTCTATAAAGGTCATTGATATCAGATGCTGCATATCTACCACCATCAAGTGGAACCATTGGTCTAATATCAGGAGGAATTACAGGAAGAACATCAAGAATCATCCACTCTGGCTTGTTTCCTGACTTTCTAAATGCCTCTACAACCTCTAATCTCTTAATTATACGAAGCTTCTTTTGTCCTGAAGACTTACGAAGCTCTTCCTTTAATTCCTTGGAAAGTGCTTCAACATCAATTTCCATAAGAAGCTTTTTAATCGCTTCTGCGCCCATTTCTGCAACAAAACGATCGCCATATTTTTCATAATATGCTTGATACTCATTCTCTTTTAAGAGCTGGTATTTCATAAGTGGTGTTTCACCTGGATCTACAACGATTCTTTGTACAAAGTAAAGAACGTTTTCAAGAGCCTTTGATGAAATATCAAGCATAAGACCCATTCTTGAGGAATTAGCCTTGAAGTACCAAATATGTGATACAGGGCAAGCGAGGGTAATATGACCCATTCTTTCACGACGTACCTTTTTAGTTGTTACCTCAACGCCACACTTCTCGCATCTATGTCCCTTATGACGTGAACGCTTATATTTACCGCATGAGCATTCCCAGTCCTTTGTAGGACCAAAGATTTTTTCACAGAAAAGTCCGTCTTTTTCAGGCTTTTGTGTACGATAGTTGATTGTTTCAGGCTTTGTTACCTCACCTGAAGACCAGCTAAGTATCTTTTCTGGAGACGCAAGACCGATTTTTATAGAATCAAATGTATGTTCCATTAGCATTATCCTTCTTTTTTTATTTTAAATTAGTATCTTTATTCGTCAAAGTCGTCATATTGTGGAAGAGAATCTTCGTCAAATTCTTCATCATATTCTTCGTTCTCTTCAAACTCTTCATCATATTCCTCTTCGTTTTCTGCATCAGATGTTTCCTCTGAAACAGTTACGATATTCATAGGCTCGAGTTCTTCTTCTCCAAGGTTTGAAAGCTCAATTTCATTACCTTCCTTATCAAGAACAGTAATATCAAGAGCAAGAGCTTGAAGCTCTTTTACAAGAACCTTAAAGGACTCAGGGATACCTGGTGTAGGAATATTTTGACCCTTAACGATAGCCTCGAATGCTTTTGTTCTACCAATAACATCGTCACTCTTTACAGTTAAGATTTCTTGGAGTGTGTAAGCTGCACCATATGCTTCAAGTGCCCAAACTTCCATTTCTCCAAAACGCTGACCACCAAATTGTGCCTTACCGCCGAGAGGCTGTTGTGTAACAAGTGAGTAAGGACCATTTGCACGTGCGTGAATCTTATCATCTACCAAGTGGTGAAGCTTGAGGTAATACATGATACCTACGGTTACAGGGTTATCAAATGGTTCACCTGTACGACCGTCATAAAGGATTGTTTTACCATCGCAAATCTTAAGCTTTCCTTCTTCTTGGAGCTTTTTAATTGCTTCTGGATTATTTCTTGTTTCTTTATCGAGTTTTTGGATATCCTTCTTTCCATCCTCTCGAATAACCTCTTCAAAGAGGTCTTTTCCGTCTGTGTTTTCGTTAGGAAGAACATCTCTCCAAAGACCAGCCATCTTTAAGCATTCAAAGATGTCTTTCTCTTTAGCACCATCAAATACAGGTGTCATAATCTTCCAGCCGAGCTTTTTAGCGGCAATTCCAAGGTGAACCTCAAGAACCTGACCGATATTCATACGTGAAGGAACGCCGAGTGGGTTAAGAACGATATCAAGAGGTGTGCCGTCCTTTAAGAATGGCATATCCTCAGGTGGGAGTATTCTTGAAACTACACCCTTGTTACCGTGACGACCAGCCATCTTGTCACAAACAGAAATCTTTCTCTTCTGTGC
>JAZOCP010000136.1:0-2432 GCA_045596585.1 Eubacteriales bacterium | reverse complement strand
GAGCTTTGCGCTAAGTTTCTAAAGGGTGATGTTAAGGGTGCTGCTGAGCTTCAGTTTAATATGCACGCAGTAATTGACTCACTTTTCTCAGAGGTTAACCCAATTCCAGCTAAGGCTGCAACAGCTAAAATGGGCTTTGGTACAAATACTCTAAGACTTCCACTCACCCCAATGAGTGAAGCAAAGTACGAGGTAATGCTTAACCTTATGAGAGAGCAGGGACTTGACGTATGATTAAGGTTTTAGTCCATGGCTCCAACGGAAAGATGGGCACACACGTAATGGAATGCATCGCAAAAAACGATGACCTTGAGCTATTTTGTGGTGTTGACCCAAAATCCACAGGATGCGAGAATTATAAATACTATGATAGCTTTGACAAGGTAGAGGGCAAGCCTGATGTTATAATCGACTTTTCCTTCCACACTCTTGTTAAAAGCGTGCTTGAATATGCAATAAAGGTTGAGTGCCCTGTTTTAATTGCAACAACAGCACTTGATGATGAAGACAAAAAGGCAGTAGCACACGCATCACAAAAGGTGCCTGTGTTCCTTGCTGCTAATATGTCAGTTGGCGTTGCATTACTTGCTGATTTTGCAAAGCAAGCAGCAGCTATGTTCCCAGATGCTGATATTGAAATAGTTGAGGCACATCACAACCGTAAGGTTGATGCGCCAAGTGGAACTGCAATTATGCTTGCAAATGCGATTAAAGAGGTTCGCCCTGAGGCAGAATATGTTTATGGTCGCTCAGGTGAGGCTAAAAGGCAAAAGAACGAAATTGGCATTCACGCACTTCGTATGGCAAATATAGTTGGTGAGCACGAGGTTTATATCACAACCGACTCACAGCAGCTTGTTCTTCGCCATAACGCCTATGACCGTTCACTGTTTGCAGATGGCGCAGTTAAGGCAGCAAGATTTCTTGTAAACCAAGGTAAGGGTCTTTACACAATGCAAGACATGTTCAAAAAATAAAAACGGAAGGAGAGGTATTATGAACTGTCAACAAACAAAATTACTACATGACAATTTAAGTGTTAAAGACGGTACACTATACTTCGCCGGATATAACACAAGCAATTTAGTTGAGAAGTACGCAACTCCGCTTATGCTTCTTGACGAAAATAAAATAAGAAATACTATGCGCACCTATAAAAACGCAATGGAAATGTATTTCGGCAAGGGCTCATGCCCACTTTATGCATCTAAGGCGCTTTCTTTCGTTGGTATTTATCAAATTGCCAAGGAAGAGGGAATAAAGACAGATATTGTTTCAATTGGTGAGCTATATACAGCTATTAAAGCGGGCTTTCCACTTGAAAACGCATTTTTCCACGGAAATGCAAAGAGTGACTCTGATATTGAATTTGCAATAGATAATGGCATCGGCTATTTTATAGTTGATACTTATGACGAGCTTTATGCAATAAATGAAATTGCAGAAAAGAAGAGCATTTGTCAAAAAATTCTTCTTCGCCTAACCCCAGGTATTGACCCACATACTCACGCGGCAATTTCAACAGGTAAGGTTGATAGTAAGTTTGGCACAGCTATTGAAACAGGACAAGCTATGGAAATAGTAAAGTGCGCAATTTCCTTGACAAATATTGACCTTTGTGGCTTCCATTGTCACATAGGCTCTCAAATCTTTGAAATTGAGCCATTTTGCGATGCCGCAGATATAATGGTTAGATTTATAAACGAGGTAAGAGATGAAACTGGCTATACCCCACCTATTTTAAATCTTGGTGGTGGCTTTGGCGTAAGATATGTTGAAAGTGACCCAGTGATCGACTATGCAGAAAATATAAGAAGAATTTCTGAGCACGTAAATACCTACTGCCAAGAAAACGGAATTGAAATGCCAACTATTTTAATGGAGCCAGGCAGGTCAATAGTTGCAGATAGCGGTATGACGCTTTATAAGGCTCTTTCCGTCAAGGAAATCAATGGGTATAAGAATTACGTTGCTGTTGATGGTGGTATGACTGATAATCCTCGTTATGCGCTTTATGGCTCACAATACACAGTGCTTTGTGCCAACAAAATGGACAAGCCAAGTGATTATGAGTGCACAATAGCAGGAAGAAACTGTGAAAGTGGCGACCTAATACAAGAAAATGTAAAAATTCCAAAGCCAGAGCGTGGCGATAATATCGCAGTTTTAGTAACTGGTGCTTATAACTACTCAATGGCATCAAACTACAATCGTGTCCCACGCCCAGCAGTTGTCTTGTTAGGTGAAAACGATCGAGTAGTAATAGGACGTGAAACACCCGATGACGTGTCACGCTTAGATGTAATTTTATAATCAAAAGAGCAGGGTATCCCCCTGCTTTTTATTTGTATGTGCTACATATGTATATACATATGAATCTACATATGTAGTACATATGGAAACTGAAACTGAAACTGAAACTGAAACTGAAA
>JAZOCP010000135.1:0-5514 GCA_045596585.1 Eubacteriales bacterium | reverse complement strand
AAAGCGCTTTCTTGCCTGATAAGGTAAGCTTACGCTTCTTTTTCTTCTTTGTCTTTGGTAAATCCTCAAATGCAACTGCCTCATACCTTACCTCTTCAGGCTCGGCTTCTTGAATTGCACTCTTTTTTACCCATCTGCGCTTTGGTGCTGGCTTATGTATTGCCAAGCCAGGAACACTTATGGCATCAACAGTCTTTACCTCTTTTGATGCTTCAGCCAAAGCCACATCATTTTGCAATTCATTTGGGTTAGAGTCTAACACGGAAGCTTCGTCTTTTACAAAGCTAAGTTCTTTTGCTTTTTTTACAGCTTTTTTGTTTTTCTTAGCCACCGTACTCTACCCCCTTTTCAATTGCATTGTAATTTATGTAACCCATAGCGCCGATTTCATATATTGATTCAGTACCATTTTCGTTAACAGTAATACGAATATCCTCGCTATTGTAGTTAAGAATAAATCCAGTTCCGTCCTCGTATGTTACAAGAACAACCAAGGAATTATTAATAGTTGTTTTACCATCAAGATATGTAACGTTAACGTCTAAATCCTCATCATTTAAGAAGCGGTGACCGATTATGTACTTATCTTGCTTGCCCTTCATAAGCTCATTATGAGTCTTATAGGTTGAAATGATTGTGTCCTTCAAGTAATCATAGCTTACTGAATAGTATTTGCTATATTCTTTGTCGAACTTAAGTGCTGAGATATTATCCTCATTCTTTGCAAGGGTGTAGTAAAGTGATGAACCATTCTCAAGTGAACGTAAGAACATAAAGTCCTCATCGCCCTCCATGTTTAATGCATTGCCAGCAAACTCAACTGAGCCGTGGTAAACCATGCCATAGAAAGGAACTGTTTCACTTGTCATTACATACTTACTACTGTCAAGAGGTGCTGATAGAACTGAGCTTGCATATTTCATTGCATATACATTACCTACGTCCAAAATCAAGCCAAGATTAGCACCATCCTCCTTAGTCATATGCTTAAGAAGATTAACAATGTTATTCTTTGAGTCTTCTCTTGTGTAATATTCTTCTGAATCAAAGTCAGAGTTTAAATCTGAGCCAAGCGCTCTTGTTGCCAAGATGCTAATATCATAATCCTCAACGGATTTATAGAACCTTTCAAATAACTCAACAAATGAAGCACTGGAAACTGCAACACCACTTGTTCTTTCAAAGGTTTGTGTTGCTGCGTAATATACACGCTTTGTTGTATATCTGTTATCAAGTGTTTTTACAGCATCATTCTTTTCCTTATAGCCATTCGCTTTCTTTGCCCCATAAGCATATGAGAAGTCAACATCTGTTGCTACCTCATAATCCTCGGACTTAGCATTAGCTAAAAGCTCCTTGATGCCATTCTTGCCGCCTAAAACGCGTTGCCATTTAATCTTTGTAGGATATGATGCTGAAAGACCACCATTATAAAATCCCTTAAGAATATATGAGTTGTTTGACACACCACTTTCAGATAGCTCCTTTTGAATTTCAACTATATCTTCAAAGGATGTGAGCTCCTTATTTACAGTAACTGGGAAGGTAGCAATTTGCTCCTTAACCTTAATAGAACCAAAGAATTCAAGGAATAACTTAACGCTTTCTTCAGGATCTTCGATTTTGTCAAGTATGCCATTCTTTGTTAAATATTCTCTATAAAGCTTAGCCATACCAACATATGATGCATCATATGTGCCTTCAATGCCATGTGCCTCGGCTGTTTCGTTAGCCATTAGGAACTTATAATTTACAGTATAGTTGCCCTTATAGAAATTTTTAGATACTACTGTGATTTCTTTTGTGCTTGTTGCGTTGCCAGATAATGAAGCATCAATATCATATGTATCATATTCTGCATATTTAAATGATGCGTAAGCACTACCTGCGTTTCTTTCAACACTTGCAGTAACTGAAGCAAGCGCATCACCCTCTTCAATTATTGCAAAATAGCCTGTACCATTGTTTTCACTTGAATTTACAAGTCCAAATACTGGCATTGTGTATTGCTCAGCATTTTTACCTGAAATTTGGTAATAGGTATAGTCTGTGCCATAAAGTGAACCAGTGATTTTTCCTATAGTTCCTTTATTAATGATATCTTCAAATCTTACAAGTGTACCACTTCCATCTGGCAAGAAAACATAACCATTGTCATAATTTGTTGTGGTTGTGGATGCAGCTGCAAAGTAAGGAAGAACTGAAATGCTTGCTAAGCAATATTTGCTTGTATCATATTTGATAGAGTTAGTATTTACATTAGCTACCAAGCCTTCATTTGTTAAGTTATACTCAACTGTTATCTTGAAGTTAGGATAATCCTTTTCTTTATATGTTTCTCTATCTTTATCGTTTAAAAGCTCTTCACTATCAAGCTCAAATTGTGTTTTTTCCTCGCCTATCTCGGAAAGCTTGAAGTAATCTGCGTTTGCAGTAGTAAGCAGATTCTCTAAGATACCCTTTGCATAGTTAGAATCGAAAATTGACTTCTTAAGATATACATATGGAGTTTCTCCAGAGTCTGGATACGCTGCAAGAAACTCATTTCTCATTGACTCATTATCATATCGCCAGTTTTTGATACATATCTGATTTGGGTCATATATGTCAAAGTTAGATTTAATAAGCTTTATTGCATCTTCCTCATCCTCAAATGTACCACCTGCCATAAGTGCATCAATAAGCTTTCGAGCGCTTATTTTGTTAGGAATTGCGTAATCCTTCCACTCCTCACCAAGTGAATAGTGAACATCTATACCATCCTCTGTAAATACAACCTTTGCTTGGTTATATTTAAAGCTGTCGTTGTAACCATATAAGGTTTGCATTTTGCTCTTACCAGCGGTAACTGCAAAGAAGTTTACATAAATTTGAGAAAGACGTGTTTCATCAGCATTTGCCAAAGCATTTGCTGGGTTTGAAAGCATGATTTCCTTCGTTACCTTGTTTTGTATCGCCATTTCGCCTGTTGAAACATCAGCGTAAAGGTAAAAGACATCATTTTCTGTAACTAAGGTCATGCCTTTAAGCCTTTCTTCCTTTGTTACAAATATATATTTTTGCTCTTCCTCTACAACTGGCTCTTCTCCCTCTGCCTCTTCAGCAAAAGCGGTGAGCGGAATAACAAAGAGTGCAAGAGTCATCATTACGGCAAGGAAAGCCGAAATTATTCTTTTTTTCATAATTCAGCCCTCCTACCTGTAGCTTAGCTCTGTCACCAATGTGGAAACGAAGCCTGTCATCTTTGAAATTAGTGATACGAACAATACAGCGATAAACATAATAACTACCATACCAGCAAGGGTCATAACTACTGTTACTATGTTCTTTCCTGTTGAATAGTCGTGTGTTACCTGCATACCAATTATAATCAAGAATGCCATGTAGATATATGCAACTGAAACGATAAGTGTAGGAATTTGTGATTCCGTTCCTACCAAAACGTTTGTTAATGCTGTTGAAATAACTACGAGCACTGGTAATGGGAATAATGCGTATGAGGTTGCGATGAAGATATCCTTAAAGCTACCTTCACCATCAAATAGTGTTGTAAAGCACCAGTTGGAAACAACCCAAAGGAAGAATGGAACAAGAACCATTGCCGCTTGGCTAAAGATGGTTGCTGTTGAACCCTTTGGATTATAATAATAACCCTTACCGATGCCAGAATAGTAAAATGCTACTACTGTTATAATAAGGAAGATAACACCTGCACGTACTGAGCCACGTTTTTCGTGCTTCAAATCCCAATATCCATCAAATGGGTGGAATATTAGGTGGAAGCCATATGTAAGCTCTTCCTTAAGGGTTCTCTTTCCTCCCTTGGTTGCTGCTGCCTTGTTAACCTTGCCAGCATAACCAAATACCTTCGCTACACCAAATAGTACGAGAACTGCACCTATTATAATAAATATGAATAGTTTTCCCATAACTGTTGCACGAATTGACTTAAATACTGTTGCATAGTTTTCTGTATCATATGCACTTTGGAAATAGCTGAGCGCCTTATCAAGCTGCTCACGATCATCTCCTGCTTTACGATATAGAACCTTACCCATCTCAACATATGCTGTGTCAAAGTTGTTGTTACGAGCTAAAACCTCTTCCCATGCTGCCTTAGCCTCATCAAACAAGCCTTCGTTTTGAAGCTTAATAGCATTTGAAAGAACCTGTGCATATTCTGTTTGTCTATATGCGGTGAATGAAAGGTTTTTAATATCAAGAACGATAATCTTAGTTACCTGCTCTTTAACCGTGGTAGGCCTTCCATCTGTGCCTATCGCCTTCTTTTCTATTTCATAGGTTTGATATGTAATTGATTGAGCCTCTGAAATTTGTCCAAATTGCTCACCCATATCACCAAATATATAAAGAAGGTTACCTGAACGGTCATAGGTATATACCTTTGAACGCTTCTTGTCAATGATTGACCAAATGCCATCAGGACCACTTGTTACGTCAATTACTGTTGAAACGCCCTTAGGTGCGTTTTTGTTAATTGATGTTGTCATAGAAGGAGCTTCAGCTGCTACTTCACCTGCTGGTGAGAAAAAGCCTGTTCTCTGCATGATGTCTGTACCACCTGCGTTAAGAAGCTTAACTGGTGAATAGTCATCCAACTTAGAGGTGATTTGAGCAAGCTGCTCATCTTGGTCGTCTGGCAAGATTTGTACAGTACCATATACAAAGTCACCATATGTTTCATCAAGCTCTAAGTTTATGTATGTTGTTGGTACGTTTGTAAATTCGTTTGATGCAAATGGGTTGAGTGTTTGAACTACTGCTTGAAGTGCAGAAACACTAACCTTTGGTGCACCGATGAAGTTGATAAATTCACCCTCAGCGGTTAAAACGATAATACCCTCTGTTGTTGTATCAGATGCAACATACATTCTTCCATGCTTATCTACTACACAGCTAACAGGGGTATATGCGCCCTTGTCGTCTGCAAAGTTAATTTGTGGCTCTTTATATGTATGCTCATAAGAATAATCATCAATTGAGAATCTAATAATTCTCGCATTTGCCTTATCACAAACATATAAGCCCTTATAATTACCCTCGCTAACTGCGAATGTACTTGTTGGGGTGTTAAATGTATCCTCAACACCATCGCTGTTTACGAAGTTATCAATTGTTGCTTGCCAATTATAGTATCTATCAAGAACTATAATTCTGTTATTACCTTGGTCGGTGATGTAGATGTTACCCTTTTTGTCTGATTCAATATCAGTTGGGTTTTTCATCTGCAAGCCATCAAGGTTATCCAAACCGATTGTTACTGAATTTATTGGCGCAACACCATCAGTTACATATGCATCTGGTGATTTTAAAACCTCACCATCGATTGAGTATGTATATGTATCATATGGTGTAATAGCCATTGCACAAGGGGCAAGGAGCAGAACGAAGGCAAACATAAATGCAATAATTCTTGCTATTCTCTTCATACCTTCCTCCTTAATCCTTCATACCACTTGTTGCCATTGTTTCAATAATGTTACTTTGTGAAAT
>JAZOCP010000134.1:0-3857 GCA_045596585.1 Eubacteriales bacterium | reverse complement strand
AGTATTATGTCTTTCACCCATGGATGGAACCAGTGTTTTTAAGAAGTCAAAAATATATATGCGATATGACCGCTGATGAGCTTGATGAATTACGCTTAGTCAACCAAGACGGTGTAAAGACAAGCTACAAGGTGCCAACTCTTAGTGAAGTGCTTGCATTATTAAAGGACAAGGCATATATAAATGTTGATAAGTATTGGACAGATGTTGAAGGAATAACTCAAGAAATTCGTAAAGCTGGAGTTGAAAAACAAGTTATTGTAAAGACTCATGTAGATGAAAAAAGCCTTCAAGCAGTTGAAAAATATGCACCTGACTTTATGTTTGTCCCACTTGTAAGAGGTAAGGATGAAATAACAGAAAAGCTACTTCAAAGAAATATTAATTTAATTGGCGTTGAGGTGCTTTTTCGCAATGATAACGAAGAATGTATAAGCGATGAGTATATTAAATCAATGCATGATAAAAATCTCTTAATTTGGGCGAATTCTATCATTTATGATGAAAATGATATTATCAATGGATATCATAGTGATGATGCATCTCTTAAGGATTCGCCAGATAAGGGCTGGGGCTGGTTAATTGATAAAAATATCGACTTTATTCAAACAGACTGGCTAATCTATCTACAAAATTATATTAAAAACAGAAAATAAAACCAAGCGAGGAGTGCTAAAATAGACACTCCTCGCCACTTTTTTATAAAATTTTATCAAGATAAGCCTTTAATTTTTCGGCATATCCGTCAAATACATATCCCTTGAATCCACATGCTAAAGCACCTTCGATATTATCAATTCTATCATCTACAAAAATAGATTCATTTGGTGATATTTCAAATTGATTGCATAAATAATCAAAAATCTCACGGTTTGGCTTAACCATTCCAATAGGTCCTGACATCACCTTGCCATCAATTTTTTTCAAAATAGGAATTTCATCTGCATGCTCACAAAAATACTTTGATATGTTAGAAAGCAAAAAGGTTTTTACACCATATTTTGACTTAATATAGTCAATAAGCTCACTCATGCCATCAATCTCGGGAATGTTATAAATCCAATTGTAATAAATTTTATCAGCAAGGTTCCAAAGTCTTTCTGGGAGTCTTGCTTTTATTGCAATAAGTGCATCTTCATTTGAAAGTGTACCTTTGTCAAGTTCATCCCAATATAACCTATCAAAAACAATATCTTCAAGTAATGAAGCATCATTTTCGTCATTGCAATATACTTTTACCATATAGCTGGGTTCAAAATGAACAAGCACCTGCCCAAAATCAAAAACAACATTTTTTATTCCCATGTTAACCTCATAATTTTTGTTCAATTAAATACATAAACATCTCGGCTGCATGCCATGAATGTGGGGCGGAGCATTTGTTGTTTGCATATTCCTCTGAAAGAGGTCTTATACCTTCATAATTAGCCTCGGAGGCACAAATCTCCCAGCTCATAGGATACTTAACTTCAAGTAGCTCCTTTGGAATTTCATCACCATTAAAGTGATAAACAGCCCAACTAAGATACGGATACCACTCGTTATATTGGTTATCAAATGGTGTTTGGGTTTCAACCTCGCTTTTATCCATCCAAAACATTCTTGCATAGCTATCAAATTCATTCGGTAGCTTTATAAAGTCTGCGCGAATATCAAGCTTGTCAAATGCTAATTTTAGCCACAGGGTCGAGTAAATTTCGTGATGACCATAGTCGGTAAGACCAGTTAATACACCATTTTCTGCAATTCTCTCAGCTTCGTTGTAAATGTCAGAAATTAGAGGGTAATCCTTATCTACAAAGTATGAAAGAACAAAGGCAAGCTGTCCTAAATTGTCAGGCTCACAATTTCCTTTATTGTTCTTATCATATAATGATTTAACACTAAGTGCCCAAGGACGCATAAGATGCAAATTTTTAGTTTTTTCAAGTACAAGTGCCATCATAGCACCATCTCGATACCATGGCTTTTTATATGTATATATGTTTGGAACTGGATTGTTTCCTATAAAACTTGTTAGAATTTCATGGTGTAAAATTCTTAATTGTCTTGGGTATTTGTAGTCCTCAAAATATGGAAGGTTAATATATTCGCCTGTACAAAGTGTTTTTATAAGCTTTCTTTCCTCATCAACAACTTGATATATGTATGCGCCCCAGTTATCCTCTGATAGGATAAATGTCTTTTCGTCATTTGTCCAAATCACAATCATATATCTGTCAAAAAGAAATTTTTCTCGCTTTACATCGAAGCTATAAACGACCTCGTTTGTATCAAATTTTATTAGAGAACCGCCTTCCTTATATATAAATTTCTCGCGGTTTCCCATGCCAAAAATAAAGAATTGCTTTTCTGGCTTAATCATAGTTACCTCATTTTTCAATATAAATTATTGTGTTTCTTTCAACGAAAAGTCGTACTCTTCCGTTTTCAATCTTAGCTTTGGTATATTCAGCCATAGTGCTATTTTTGTCAGTAATTAAAATTTTGGCACCATCAAGTTCATTTGTGCCAAAATCAACATCAATGTATTTTTCCCATTTGTTGTCATCCTCGGCATAGTATGTAATAACACATGCAAATTTTTCGCCATCCTTAGCACCAACAACATATACATCGTCATCATCACTTGTTGCGCTAATCTGATTTTTTAGCTCATATAGATTTGCAAAGGTATAAAATGCATAGTACCCCTTTAATGGACGGTAAACGTACATATCAAATATACCATTAAAGCCAGAAGGTCTTGCATCATAATACATAAGCATATCAATACCTGGATTAGACTGACAAAGAAGCATGCATGCAGAGGCAAAGGCTGCCCCCTTCATACCAATAATCTGTTCAATAGAATAAACAAATTCATCAACCCAGCCACGTACATAGTTCCATTCGTTAAGAATAGCCTCACTCTTGCCGTAGCCGTATTTTTCCATAAGCCCACGTACTCTTGTGCATTTCTCAGACATATCACGTGGCTCAGTCCAATACCAATGGTAAGAAACAAAGTCAAGTGGAACATTATTCTCTTGCATATAAGCAAGAAAACGTTCAAGCCAAGATTCGTCCCCGCAGGAGGCAGGGCCACCTATCTTTAGGTGCGGGAAACGTGATTTTAAGTGTAATGCAGCGGTTTTGTAAAACTCGAAAAACTCAGCCTCGGTGCCACTCCAACATCTTTTGTTTGTTGAGCCATCTGGGTCAAGGTCAGCTTCGTTCCAAATTTCCCAGTAATCCATCTTATAGTTAAAACCATTAGCCCAACCTTCAGTATAGTGCATAATAATATGCTCACAAATTCTTGCCCACTTGGCAAAATCCTTTGGCATAATTGTGTTATATTTTTTCACCTCATGCTCAATTCTTGTTCCGAGGCGATAATAAGTTTCAGTGCCAACTGCAAAGGTTTGTTCGATATATTTATCAGTACAAGCAAAATCGTAGCTTGCAGGGTCATTTTCATCAGCATCAAAATTAGTGAAAATAAAGTTTACATCAACTGTGTGGTTTCCACCATATTGAGCAGCAAAGGATGCATCATGGTTTCTTGCATAAGGAATTCTAAGTGCTTTATAGTCATGCTCGTTTCCTCTTTTTTGGTCCTTGCCAGCTGTGCAAGGACCATTGTTCACAGCGTGCATTACCTTCATTTTACCAACGATATTGGTCAAATCAAATTTTATATTACTCATATTAAAAGCTCCTATAATTAATAAGTAATATCATTATAAAGCATCTAAAAAATAAAGTCAACTATATATTGGATTAAAATGCTTGTTTTAACACAAAATATGTTTTTGTTAATATTTAAATATGAACATATGAAAAGATAATAAATAGAATAAAAAGAGCCAATC
>JAZOCP010000133.1:0-9172 GCA_045596585.1 Eubacteriales bacterium | reverse complement strand
TAAAGCTTTCATAAAGCTCTTTAAATACTCTACGCGCCTCTAAGACCTCGTCACTAACTGATTGTGAGCTACCTGTGGCAAGTGCAATTGTTGCCTCATCGTAGCCATCTCTTCTCATTTTTTGCTTAGCTAAATACTCTGCGTTACCACCAAGCATAATATCAGTACCACGACCTGCCATATTAGTAGAAATAGTAACAGCGCCAAACTTACCAGCCTGTGCAACTATTTCAGCTTCTTTTTCGTGATATTTTGCATTAAGCACAGTATGTGGTATGCCAGCACCCTTTAACTTTCTTGAAAGTGCCTCTGATTTTTCAATAGAAACAGTACCAACAAGAACAGGCTGTCCCTTTTCGTGACATTCCTTAATTTGATTAATTACTGCCCTGTCCTTACCAGCAATTGTTTTATAAACTCTATCGTTGTAGTCCTTTCTTATCATAGGCATATTTGTTGGTACCTCTACAACGTCAAGGTTATAAATCTCGCGGAACTCCATATCCTCAGATAGAGCTGTACCTGTCATACCAGAGAGCTTTTTATACATTCTAAAATAGTTTTGGAATGTAATTGTAGCAATTGTACGGTTTTCTCTTTGAATTTTAACCTTTTCCTTTGCCTCAATAGCTTGGTGAAGTCCATCTGAATATCTTCTACCAGGCATTAAACGACCAGTAAAGGTATCAACAATTACAACCTGTCCGTCCTTAATTACATAGTCAGTATCGCGTTGCATAATACCACGCGCCTTGAGCGCCTGTTGAATATGATGATAAAGCTCTGAGTTTTCAGGAGCGGTTAGGTTTTCAATTTCAAAAAATTCCTCTGCCTTTCTAACACCATGCTTGGTTAAGGTAGTGGTTTTTGCCTTTTCGTCAAGAATATAGTCCTGTGTAACATCATCATGCTCAACCTTCATATCAAGCTCTTTTACAACGAACTTTGATAGCTTTGAAACAAAAGCATCCGCCCTGTCATAAAGGTCGGTTGATTTTCTACCTGCACCAGAAATAATAAGTGGTGTTCTTGCCTCGTCAATAAGAATTGAGTCAACCTCGTCAACAATTGCAAAGTTATGACCTCTTTGAGCCATATCCTTCTTATAAATTACCATATTGTCACGGAGATAGTCAAATCCGAACTCGTTGTTTGTACCATAGGTGATATCAGAGTTATATGCTTTTTTCTTTTCCTCGCGAGTTTGTCCATGAACTACAAGACCGGTTGTAAGACCAAGAAACTCGTGCACTCTACCCATTTCCTCACAGCCAAGACGTGCAAGGTAGTCGTTTACTGTAACAACGTGAACGCCATTACCAGTTAGCGCATTAAGATATGATGGCATAACAGCAACAAGAGTTTTACCCTCACCAGTTTTCATTTCTGCAACTCTGCCCTGATGCAAAAGAATTCCACACATGAGCTGAACGCGGAATGGGCGCTTGCCAAGAACACGCCATGATGCCTCACGTACGGTTGCATACGCCTCCGGTAAAATATCATCAAGTGTTTCTCCGCTTGCTAAGCGAGATTTAAACTCGGCAGTTTTTTGGAATAGCTCCTCATCTGTTTTATTAGCATACATATCGCTAAGCTCTTCAATTTTGTTAACGATAGGTATGATTTTTTTAATTTGTCGGTCACTATATGTACCGAACAATGCTGAAAAAAGTCCCATTTATTTTGAGCCAAATTGGCATCCTTTCATAGTAATACAGATTAATTATACACCAAAACTTTTTAAATTTCCACATTTATTTTAATTTTTAGTTGATTTTAAGTTAGTTTTCACTTAAAATAGAGGTAATTTAAGATAATTAGGAGAAAAAATGCTTAATATTGTTCTTTTAGAGCCAGAAATTCCACAAAACACAGGTAACATTGCAAGGACGTGCGCCTCTTCTGGTGCTACACTTCATATGATACGTCCCTTCGGATTTGAAATTGACAACGCAAAATTAAAGCGTGCTGGTATGGACTACTGGTTTCACCTTGATATTCGCTACTACGACTCATTTGATGATTTTTTAGAAAAAAACGAGGGATGTGAGCTTTATCTATTTACTAAAAAAGCGAAAAACTGCTATGCCGATATAGAATATGGCGAAAACCCTTATTTCCTTTTCGGACGTGAAAGCTGTGGGCTTCCCGAGGACCTTATAAATAGGTTTAAAGAAAACACCTTAAGAATTCCAATGAAGGCGGGACTTCGCTCCCTTAACCAATCAAACTCTGTTGCTATTGCCACATATGAATATTTAAGGCAGATAAATTTCGATGGACTTTTAGTAGAATTTGAGGATTAATTGTCTTATATTTATTCGTTATATTCACTTTTTATTCATAAATTATACATAACAAAACCGTGGTCAAGCCACGGTTTGTTTATTTAAAAAGTGGTGTAATTTGCTTACCCTTAATTGCATTTTCAAGTGCGCCCTCAACCTCTGAAAAATTGCACACAAGTGAGTGAGGCTTAGACACAGGGTCATCCTGCAAAAGTGGCACAAAATAAACACTTTTTCTCTCTAATAAAATGCTAATGTTTTGCAAATTTGCAGAGAGTGCATCATTTGAACAAAGTGCCAAAACAAGGGGCCTGTTTGACCTTAAATGTGCCTTAGTTGCCATAGTCACACACGAGTCAGTAATGCCTCTTGCTATCTTGGCTAAAGTGTTGCCTGTGCAAGGAGAAACCACTAAGGCATCAAGCTTAATTTTCGGCCCAAGTGGCTCTGCATCCTTTATTGTGTGAATCACCTTATTTCCTGTTATTTCTTCGACTGTATCTATGAGGTCTTTGGCTTTGCCAAAGCGCGTATCTGTTGTATAAACGCACTCGCTCATTATAGGCAAAATATCATACCCATTTTTCTTTAACTCCTTCAAGACCTCAATACTTCTCTTATGTGTACAAAATGAACCGCAAAATGCGTACCCTATCATCAAAATGTCCTTTCCGCTAAAAAAGATGCTCCTTAATTGTATCATAGATTACGTGTCCTGCACTTTTGGGTAATATTTTACCTGGTAATCCACGTGCAAGTGTCACTCTTTTTCCATCGTAAAATCCAGATTTTGAGGCAAGATCAAAAAGAAGAGTGTTTGTCGAAATTTTGCCCATGCTTTCCTCATTAAACACCAGATCTGGCGCGGTGTTAATTATTGCATCGTACGCATCGAGTATATCAAGGGTCACAGACTTAAATCCGTCAGTTTTCACCTTTTTTCTCACCTCACTACGTCTTGCATAAATATTCACGTTCATTCCAAGGCACGAAAGCATTTTTGAAAGACACCTTCCAATGCGTCCATAGCCGACAATTAAAACATTCTTTCCAAAAAAACTTTCTTTTGTTTTTTCTTGCCATATGCTTAAAAATGCTTCTGATGTCAGATATGCGTTTTTCAAAAGAAAATCCTCATTTTTTGAATAGCTTATCACCCTACCATTAAAATACTCTTTTATAGTTTTCTCATTGCCACATAAAACAAGTGTGTCTTTTTCAAGGCTTGAAAGCACTGTTTTATATTCAGCCTCTGATAGCTCATCTCTTACCGAAAAAATCACCACCTTAGCGTTTTCAAGACTCTTTGGCTCTGTAATTTTTGAATTATGTCCATCTTTACACAGTAGCTCATTTAAGTAATAATACCTTTCATCCTTTGATACAATATATATATTCATCGTTTTTCCTTTGCGTTTTTATTGAGTTTTACCTCATTATATTGTATGCAAAAGCTTAAAATTTGGGAAGAAAAAGCCACAATGCTTGGTGCATTGTGGCGTATATTACTTATTGTTTTTTGCGATTAGCATATTAATTGAAAAGCCCTTTTCACTAAAGTTTCTTTCATACTCCGTCCTTATATTGTCCTTGTCCATTTCACTATTGTGTAAATCAAAGGTATGATATTCAAGCTTAAGAGGTGATTTTTCGATTTCCTCAAGTGAAAAATCAAACAATTGACGATTATCAGTTTTAAAGTAAAATTTCCCATCCTTAGTCAAAAGACGTGAGTACATTTTTAAAAACTCTATGTAGGTTAAACGACGCTTAGTATGACCTTTTTTTGACCATGGGTCGCAGAAATTTACAAAAATAGCATCGCATGAGCTGTCTGGCAAATTAACTAAAAGCTCCTTTGCATCTCCTACCATAAAGCGCACATTACCAAGGTCATAATCCTCAAAATCAACAACCTCACCAAGAGAATAGATTTTGCCGTCTGGCATTTGCCAACCACCATTTGGCGCTAACGTACCAAGGCCTCTTCCCTTTGCATAGTTTTCAGTTGCTAATGTGCAAACATCTGCAATTTTTTCAATTGCAAGATAGTTATAATTTGGCTCTTTTTCTGATTTTCCACAGACAAAATCACCCTTGCCACAGCCAATTTCAATGCGCAACGGATTATTATTTCCAAAAATTTGCTCTTTATTTTCAAAAAGCTCCTTAATATCATCAGAAGTTAAAGCGGAAAGAAGATTTAATCTTTCGTGTCCGTGCTTCTTTTTTTTCATTCTCATATTGATATTTCCTTTATTTTTTGCTAAAATAGTATGTGAAATATATTTTAACACACATTTTTTTAAATTTCTACTGTTTAGGAGAATTTTATGAAGTACAAATTCAAAACAAGAGGCGTTTGTGCCTCATATATTGAGTTTAATCTTGATGACGGAATTGTTTCAGGCGTTACCTTTTATGGTGGCTGTAATGGAAATTTACGCGCTATTTCAAAGCTAATTGAGGGCAAAAGAGCTGAAGACATAATCACTATTTTAAAAGGCAATTTATGTGGCTTTAAGGGTACTTCCTGTGCCGACCAGCTTGCTATTGCATTAAGAAGTGCGCTTGATGGCGTATTAACACCTATTTCATAATTTTAGGCGGTAAACGATGAAAAAGCTATTAATTGTTGATGGTAACAGTATATTGAACAGGGCATTTTACGGTATTAGACCCCTTTCAAACAAGGAAGGTTTACCAACTAATGCTCTTTTTGGCTTCATGAATATGCTTAAAAAGCATATCGACCACTTCAAGCCAGAATATTTAGTTTGCGCCTTTGATTTAAAGGCTAAAACCTTTAGGCACCTTGAGTGCGATTTTTACAAAGCTAACAGAAAGCCAATGCCTGATGACTTAGCTATACAAATGCCATACGCAAAGGAGCTTGTTTCTCAACTTGGCTTTAACATTGTTGAGCTTGAGGGCTATGAGGCCGATGACGTAATTGGCACGGTTTCTCGCTTTGCAAATGAGAATTTACACGCATATGTTTTAACTGGTGACCGTGACTCACTTCAACTCATAAATGAAAACACTTCTGTTGTATTAGTTAAAACAAAAGAAGATATTATTTACACCCCAGAGAAATTTCACGAGGAATATGGAATTACCCCCACACAGTTTATCGATGTAAAAGCAATAATGGGTGACACATCTGATAATATTCCTGGTATTCCTGGTATTGGTGAAAAGGGCGCATTTAAGCTAATTTCAGAGTTTGGCTCACTTGACAACCTATACGAAAATTATATGCATTCCTCCCTTTCACAGGGTATGAAGGACAAAATTACAAATGGTCGCGAAATGGCATATATTTCTCGTCATCTTGCAACTATCGTTTTAGACGCGCCTATTAAAAAATGCATTGAATGCCTTGAAAACAAAGGCATGGACAAGCACGCACTAAGACGTAATTTTATAAAATTCGAGTTTGGCTCACTTATTAAAAAGTTTGGGCTTGAAAACCTTGAGCCGCTTCCTGTTGTAGAAAACACCGAGCCCATTATCGAAGAAAAAAAGGCACCAACAGTTTCCCTTGATGAGTTTGAGGGATGCGAGTCCTTTGGCGGTGAGCAGCTTGGCTTTGACTTTGGTGAGGAAAAGCTTGAGCCTACCCCTATCGTCCTACACGAGACTTGCAAGGGTGTGCCAAATTCAGACACTCCCTGGGCAATTTTTATTAATAATAACACATTAAACATCACTACCTGTGGTCAAAAAACGTACGCTTTGCCACTTGAAAAAGGGCTTGAATTAATCAAGGGCAAGGAGATAATTTGTCACGATATAAAGGCAATAAGGAAGGAATATGACCTTTATTGCTCTTTTGACACTATGCTTGCAGGTTATGTTATTTCCCCTTCTGACTCGTCTTATGATTTAGGCGCACTTACACTTACCTATTTAAATATGGACTTTGACCCCACATATGGCTCACAATTTATAATGGGCTTGTATAACAAAATGCGTAAACACCTTAAAAAGGACGGTACTGAAAAAATACTTAAAGAAATTGAAATTCCTCTTGCCTACGTTCTTTCCGATATGGAAAAGGAGGGCTTTAAGGTTGATTTAGAGGGGCTTAATTCCTATCAAGAGTATTTAACCGATCTTGAAAACAAGCACAAATCAAGAATTTTTGAGCTTGCAGGTGAGGAGTTTAATGTTAACTCTCCTAAGCAGCTTGGTGAAATTCTATTTTCCAAGCTTGAATTGCCTCATGGTAAGAAAACAAAGAGTGGATATTCAACAAGCGCTGACATTTTAGAGGAGCTTGCACCCGATTACGAAATTGTCAGTGAAGTGCTTGAATATAGACACGTGGCTAAGCTAAATAGCACATACTGTCAAGGTCTTAGCAAAGTGGCAGACAAAAATGGTATTATTCACTCTACCTTTAACCAAACAGTTGCAGTAACTGGTCGTCTTTCCTCTACTGAGCCAAACCTACAGAACATTCCTATAAGAACTGAGCTTGGTAGAAACCTAAGAAAATATTTCATTACTAAAAGTAATGATTATGTACTAATTGATGCCGATTATTCACAAATTGAATTAAAGGTTTTGGCACATATGTCACGTGATGCAAATATGATTTATGCGTTCAATTCTGGCGCTGATATTCACACCTCAACCGCCTCTCTTGTTTTTAATGTTGAGCCAAATGAGGTCACTCCAGAATTAAGAAAACGCGCAAAGGCTGTAAACTTTGGTATAGTTTACGGAATTGGCGACTTCTCTCTTGGCAAGGACCTTGGTATCTCTAAGAAGGAAGCAAAATCATACATTGACTCTTACTTTGCTACTTACCCCGATATTCATGCTTTTATTAGACGTCTAATTGCTGAGGCAAGAGAGTGCGGCTATGCAAAGACAATGCTTGGCAGAATTAGATATATTCCAGAGCTATCAGCTAAAAACAAAATGGTTCAAGCATTTGGTGAGCGTGCCGCGATGAACAGTCCAATTCAAGGCACCGCTGCTGATATAATTAAAATCGCTATGATTAATGTTGACAAGGCATTAAGAGAGGCTAAAATTGATGCAAGGCTTATTTTACAAGTGCACGACGAGCTAATTATTGAGGCGCATCATAGTTGTCTTGATACTGCCCTATCAATTTTAAAGCAAGAAATGGAAAATGCCATTTCCTTATCTGTACCACTAACCGCTGATATTGCGACAGGAAAAACATGGTATGAGGCAAAATAAAATGAAACTTGAAAAGCTTGCATATGCGAAGATAAATTTATATCTTGATGTCCTTTCAAAAATGGAAAATGGGTATCACGAAATAGAGTCAGTTATGCAAAGTGTATCACTCTGTGATAAAATTACTCTTGATATAACAAATTGTGATGATTTTATTGTTGATATTTCTGCCGAAGGACTAACAATTCCTAATGATAAAACAAATTTAATTTACAGGGCAACTGAAGGCTTTTTTACCGCTCTTGCCAACAAGACTGGCAAAAAATACACAGGAAAATTCAATTTCCTTGTTGAAAAGAATATTCCCATTGGGGCTGGTATGGCTGGAGGAAGCGCTGACTGTGCTTGTGCCTTACGCCTTTTAAACGAGGCTTACCATTTTCCATTCACAAGCGATGAGCTTTTGGCTATTGGTGGTAAAATCGGTGCTGATGTTTCCTTCTGCCTAACTGGCGGCACAGCAATTTGCAAGGGTGTCGGTGAAAAAATCACCCCTCTTTCCCCTCTTGAAGATGTATTTTTAGTTTGTGCAATTGATAATTCAAGCGTATCAACTCCTGTTGCCTTTAAAATGCTTGACGATGAATATGGCATAAGCCCACTTGCCTATGGCAAATTAGACGATATTGTAAATGCAATAAATAAAAAAGATTTAAAAGCCGTTGCAACTCACCTTTATAATAAATTTGAGGGTGTAATTGCAAGGGACAACGAAAATGTAAAAATGATAAAGCAAACACTTCTTAAAAATGGTGCTATAGGTGCTATAATGAGTGGAAGTGGCCCATCTGTTTTTGGCATTTTTGATAAAGAAAAAGACCAAATAAATGCTTATAAAGCATTAAAATCAAATGAAATTCGCGCTTTTTTATGTAAAACAGTTTGATTTTTGTGTTTTTTTGTTGACAAAACAGAATTTTCGTTCTATAATAATTAAAATAATTTGTTTAGGAGTTATTTATGGCACAAAGTTTATATGAGTACAAATTTGCTAAAGAAGGAATTACATTTGACGATGTTCTTTTAATTCCTGCTAAGAGTGAGGTTGTTCCTAAGATGATTAACCTCGAAACTCATCTTACTAAGAAAATTAAGCTCAACATTCCTCTTATGAGTGCTGCTATGGACACAGTTACTGAGTCTGAGCTTGCTATTGCTATTGCTCGTGAGGGTGGTGTTGGTGTTATTCACAAAAATATGTCTATCGAAAGACAAGCCAGCGAGGTTGAAAGAGTAAAAAGAAGTGAAAATGGCGTTATTCGCGATCCATTCTTCCTTGCTCCTGACAACACAGTTCTTGAGGCTGACCAATTAATGGCAAGATACCGTATTTCTGGTGTTCCTGTTTGTGTTGAGGGTAAAAAGCTTGTTGGTATTATCACTAACAGAGATATTCGTTTCCTTTCTGATTATAACGTTCCTATCAAGGACTATATGACAAAGGACAACCTTATTACTATAAAGGACGGCTGCACTCTTGACGAGGCAAAGGAGCTTCTTTGCAAGTACAAGATTGAAAAGCTTCCTATTGTTGACGACAACTACATACTTAAGGGTCTTATCACAACAAAGGATATTGAAAAGGCTAATAAGTATCCAAATACAGCTCGTGACGAGTTTGGCAGACTTCTCTGCGGTGCCGCTATCGGTGTTACTGATAA
>JAZOCP010000132.1:0-5676 GCA_045596585.1 Eubacteriales bacterium | reverse complement strand
AAAGCACCCGAGTGCGA
Source organism: Eubacteriales bacterium (assembly GCA_045596585.1). GTDB lineage: Bacteria > Bacillota > Clostridia > Oscillospirales > CAG-272 > RGIG2000. Next base: position 5,659 of record JAZOCP010000132.1, on the reverse strand, counting down.
GGAAAATAAAAATGATTAATATTTTATACTGTGGAAACGACAAGGTTTTTGACGGAATGCTTTCATGCTCTCTTTCAATTTTAAAGAGGTATGATAACAAAGAGCCTATAACCTTTTATATTTTTACTATGGATGTTTCTCACATAAAGGATGACTACACACCAATTAGCGATGAAAAGGTTGAGTTTTTTGAAAGAGTAATTAAAGAATATAACAATGAAAACAGAGCTATAAAAATTGATGTCACAAGCCTTTATATGAGCGAGTTTGATAAATGCCCAAACGAGGGTGCTTACTGCTCTCCTTACACCTTGATTAGATTATTTGCCGATATGGTTCCATTACCTGACAAGCTATTATATCTTGATGTTGATTTGCTTTTCAACCGAGATATTCATTTGCTTTATGATATGGAAATTGAGGGCTATGAGTATTTAGCTGCACGTGACCATTATGGCAAGTTTTTAATAAATCCGAATTATATAAACGCAGGTGTACTTCTTTTTAACCTTAAAATGATAAAGGAAACTGGCTTGCTAAAAAAAGCACGCGAGCTTATTAAAACTAAAAAGCTTACATTTGCTGACCAAAGCGCTATAATTCGTTCAACCACAAAAAGAAGGGTTATCTCTCAAAGATTTAACGACCAAAAATTCCTCTACAAAAATACTGTTATTAGGCATTTTTCAAAAAGATTATTTTGGCTACCCTACCCACACACAGACAACATCAAGCAGTGGCACATTAGTCGCGTGCACAAGGTGTTCAAATACTACAATTTTGATGATATTCTTTATGAATATCTTTACCTTAAAACCAAATTCGACAGGGAGAATAATAAATGAGCAAGGTAATTCCAATTTTTTACGCTTGTGATGATGCTTTTGCTAAATATACAATAGTTTCACTTTCCTCAATGATTAAAAACGCATCAAAGGAATATGAGTATAGAGTATATGTGCTTCACACAGATATTTCAGAGGATATGATGAATAAAACACTCGCCCTTCAAAACGACAACTTTAAAATTTCGTTTGTGAGTGTTGTAAAATACTTAAAATCAATTTCCAAGAAGCTTCCGCTTCGTCATTACTACTCTAAAACAACATATTTCCGTTTGTTTATTGCAGAAATGTTTCCAGAATATGAAAAGGCGATATATATTGATAGCGACACCATTGTTCTTGGCGATATTTCAGAGCTTTATAATACAGATGTTTCGAGCCACTACTTGGCTGGTTGTCGTGAGCAGGCTATGGAGCAGGTTGATGTATATGGAACTTATGTTGAAAAGGTTATTGGCATTTCAAGGCACGAATTTTTCAACGCTGGCATAATTTTAATAAACTGTAAAAAGTTCAGAGATGAAAGGGTTCTTGATAAATTTATCCATTATCTTGGTGTTTACGATTTTATTGTTACCCAGGACGAGGACTATTTAAACCTTGTATGCAAGGACAATGTTTTATGGCTCGACCAAAAATGGAACACTGAATTAACTGACGGACTTGAATATAACTACGATATAACCGAGGCAAATATTCTCCATTTCATAATGGTAAATAAGCCTTGGCACTACCACAATTGTCGTGGTGCTAATATCTATTGGGATTACGCTAAGGACACTTGTGTTTACAACGATTTGGTAAATGAGCTTGACTCATATACCGATTCCGAAAGAGAAAGAGACCAGCTTTCGGCTGAGCAGCTTGCTCAAATGGCTATTGACGAAACTGCACGTGAGGACAACTTCCTTAATGTTTGGGGAGATAAATTGCCCCTTGTTTAAATTTTATTTTAAAAGGAGCTTGTATGGAAAAACCTAAAATTTCAATATTCTTAGCTTATGATAGAAAAATCATAGATAAGCTAATTTCTGTTATAAACAAAATCATAAAAAGCTCACCTATTTTAGACGTTGATATTCACATTCTAAACAAGGGCATTGGCGAGGAAATGAAGGAGAAAATCTCAAGTCTTGGCACTTTTGAATATTTCTTTGACAATGTTAGCCAATATATTGGCGGTGACTATGATTACTATAAATTTGCCATCGATGTTATTTCCAACGCTTCTAAGGCTATTTATATTGATGTAACTACACCACATGACTTTGACATTAACAAGCTACTTACCTATGATATCGGAGACTTTTATGTTGGTGCATACCACGACATCACGTTTGATGGTGAGCCATTTGCAAGATACACAGAAAGGGTGCTTGGCATCTCTCACTATCTTTATTCAAGTGATGATATATTGGTATTTAACCTTCAAAAATCGCACGGCAAGGGTGCATATGACCGTTTTATGCTCTATAATGGCTTTACTACGTTTTTAGTTGAGCCAGCTGAGGCGCTCTTCAATCTTGCTTACAAGGACCATATTTTACTACTTGGTGATATTGAAAGTGGCGTATCTGGTGCTAAATGCGAGATTGAAATAAACGATATAAATAGCTTTTTAAACAAGTGGAATCGTGAAAAGCGCGCAAAGGACAGACTTACTGTTGTTGAAAAAATTGAAAGCTTTGAACGTGAGGGCATTTTCGATAAGGACGTCGAGGACGATGTACCTGGCAGAATGATAATGCCTGATGAAATTGAGTATCTAAAGAAAACACCTATGCAAAAGCTCAAGGCAAAGGTTGCTTTTAGAATGGCAAAAAAGTTCTTTAAAAAGGCAACAAAAAAGAAAATGGTGATAATTGAGGACAAGGTTGAGGGACTCGAAAATCTTAGATTTTTAGACACAGGGGCGGTTATTACCTGTAATCACTTCAACGCCATGGACAGCTTTGCTATGCATTGGGTTTATCTTAAATCTAAGCAAAAGAAAAGAATGCTATATAGAATCATAAGAGAGGGTAACTATACCTCCTTCCCCGGCTTTTTCGGTTTTCTTATGCGTAATTTCTACACTCTGCCACTATCTTCAAACCACAAAACAATGAAGAAGTTTTTAGAGGCTGTTGACACACTTTTAAGGGATGGACAATTTGTGCTTGTTTACCCTGAGCAATCTATGTGGTGGAATTATCGCAAGCCAAAGCCACTAAAGTCTGGTGCTTTCACCTTAGCTTCTAAGAACAATGTTCCTGTTTTGCCTATCTTCATTACAATGAAGGACTCACCTGTTTTGGGTCCTGATGGCTATTATGTACAGGAATATAAGATGCACGTTTCAAAGCCAATTTTCCCTGATGCTGAAAAAAATCAGCGTGAAAATGCAGAAATGATGCTTAAGGAAAACGAGCGAGTTTGGAAAAAAATATACGAAAACGAGTATCAAATGCCTCTTGAATATACTACTGAATAATAAAAAAAGCAGAATTTCAATTCTTGAAATTCTGCTTTTAATTATTTTACTATTTCGTCAAGGCTTTTAGTATATTTATAACCGCAAACGCTAAGCACTCTCATTTGGTCAATTATTCCAAAAGCTATTGACTCTGTTGAATGGCTGTCAGAGTTTATTACAAATGGCTTATGGCTTTCTGCAATTTGGTCTAAAATCTCCTCTTGTGGATACGGACAGGTGCGATAGCCACGGGATATTGCGCCTGTATTTATTTCAAATATTGCAGGGCATGTAAGAAGCGCATCAAGCGCTTTTTTTACTGCCTTTTTGTACCTTGGTGCATTTGTATCTATGAGTGGCATTTTTTCATTAAATTTAGTCACCAAATCAAAGTGTCCTATTATATGGCACTTTGTTTTATTATAAATATCAGCAACTAACTCATAGTAATCCTCGCAATACGCAAGTGCATCGCCACCATAGTGCTTTTTAATATTTTCCTTCATTTCATCAGCGCTTAAATCAAGAGCTAAATATTCACCATTCTTATATACATAGTGAACAGAGCCAATTACATAATCAAAGCCTTCAGTTGAATTCTCTGAAAAGTAGTCCTGCTCTATTCCTATATAGATTTTTATTTGGTCCTTATACTTTTCACGAAGGGCTAAAAGCTCATTTTTATACTCATCCAATCTTTCTTCTTTTATTGCCCAGTCTGCGTAAAAAGGCAAGGGGGAGTGTACGGAAAATCCAATTTCTGACATATTGCTTTTGATGGCAGCAAGGACCATTTCCTCAGCGGTATTTTTGCCATCGCAATATGTTGTGTGGGTATGATAGTTTGTTATTTTCATTTTGTCATTTTTTCCTGTTTTACCTTATGGTCAATTATATGACGGGAGGCAAGCTCTCTTTGAATATCCTCTACGCTAATTCCCATTTGAACCATAAGCACCATTGTGTGGTATGCAAGGTCAGCAATTTCGTAAATGGTTTCCTTTTTGTCATCAGCCTTGCCAGCAATTATAACCTCAGTGCACTCTTCTCCAATCTTTTTAAGGATTTTATCAGTTCCCTTTTCAAAAAGATATGTTGTGTATGAGCCCTGTGGCTTATCATTCTTTCTGCCAACGAGTAGGTCATAAAGACCATTTAATGTAAACTCGTGTAAATCATCGCTTTGATAAACCTCATTTGTAAAGCATGTATCAGTACCTGTATGACATGCAGGACCTTCCTTTTCTACAACAACTGTTAAAGCATCAAGGTCACAATCGGCTGTAATTGAAACGATGTGCTGATAGTTGCCACTTGTTTCACCCTTTAGCCAAAGCTCATTTCTTGAGCGACTATAAAAGCAGGTAAGTCCCTTTTCCATTGAGATTTTAAGGCTTTCCTTATTCATATATGCAACGGTTAAAACCTTTTTTGTATATGAATCAACTACAACAGCAGGAATTAAACCATTTTCATCAAATTTTAGCTTTTCTATATCAAACATTGTTATATCCTCGCTTTTATGCCATTATTTGAAAGCTCCTTTTTGAGCTCATTAATTTTAATTTCACCGAAGTGGAAAACAGATGCTGCAAGTCCTGCGCTAACCTCTGGTATTTCCTTAAACAACTCTATAAAATCATTTACAGAGCCTGCTCCGCCTGAAGCGATAACTGGTACATTTACAGCCTCGCAAACGAGCCTTAAAAGCTCAATATCGAAGCCATTTTTGACACCGTCTGTATCAATTGAGTTGACAACAACCTCGCCAGCGCCCATATCAACGCATCTTTTAATCCAAGAAATCGCCTCCATACCTGTGTTTTCACGTCCACCCTTAGAAAATACAGTAAACACGCCATCAACGCGCTTGACGTCAGCAGATATTACAACACATTGGTTGCCGTATTTCTTTGCAGCCTCGGTAATAAGGCTTGGATTTTTAATTGCGCCTGAGTTAACGCTAACCTTATCAGCTCCGCATTTTAATACTCTATCAAAATCCTCAATAGTATTTATACCACCACCAACTGTTAGTGGAATAAACACGTTTTGAGCCACCTTTGTTAATATATCGGTAAAGAGCTTTATTCCCTCGTGGGATGCGGTAATATCATAGAAAACAAGCTCATCAGCACCATTTTCTGAATAATATTTTGCAAGGGTTGCGGGGTCATTAACATCATTTATACCCTCAAAGTTTACACCCTTTACTACTCTTCCGTTTTTAACATCAAGGCACGGAATTATTCTTTTAGTTATCATTTCTTTGTAACCTCTATTGCCTTTTGTAAATCAATAGCGCCTGTATAGTATGCTTTGCCTATAATTGCGCCATATAAATCCATTTCATTAAGAG
>JAZOCP010000131.1:0-9945 GCA_045596585.1 Eubacteriales bacterium | reverse complement strand
CTTGTTTAGTGCCGCCTTGTCAGCCTTTGACTTAAAGCTGATAGCAATTATGTATCCTACTATATACTGTACATAAGCTGGTAAAATTCCCGAGAGGAAAAAGAAGTTTTCCCAATCAGTGCCATCAGGCATAAAGGAATTGAGATTTATACCAAGTGAGAAAAATGGGTATAAAAAGCCAGAGAAAAATGTTGTATATATGTTGAAAAGAGAAACCGAGCTGACAATTGCAAATGCTATAAAATATCCACTCTTAGTCCATATTTTTCTGTATAGCTTTTTGTCGCCGTTTAAATTTTTAAGTGCTTTTTTTCTGCTTTTGGGTGGTATTGTCCAAATAAGAATGTTAGTGATTGTAAATCCAACAATTAAAAGTATTGAAAGCACCAAGAAGAAAATAAATGTTCCAAGGCTAATATAACTTGTTAGTGGTTTGATTTCGCCTAAGCTTGTAGGCAATATAGAAACAATTGCTCCCATAAAATTCCTCCGTCAATTATAGCTCTTTATAAATAGAAGAAAGAGCAGGATATAATTTTTTAAATGTATTGTATTTTTTGTTGTATAGAGTAACAAGGTCACTCTCTGGCTCTATTACATCCTTTGTTTTAATAAGCTTGCTCGTTGCCTCGCTAACACTTGCATATTCACCACAAGCAACCATAGCTAAAATAGCACCGCCATATGCAGGGCCTTCTTCAATTAAGGGACGAACAACAGGAATGCCAAGCACATTTGCAAGAATCTTGCGCCAAACAGCACTCTTAGCACCGCCACCGCAAACCTTAGTTGACTCAATTTTGCAGCCACTTGCTTTTGCAAGCTCAACTGAATCACGTAGAGCAAACGCAACACCCTCAAGAACAGAAAGTGTCATTTGCTTTCTTGAAGTTGAAGGGCGCATACCAATAAATGCACCTCTTGCATTTACATCATTATGAGGTGTTCTTTCGCCCATTAGATAAGGTAAGAAATAAACCTCGTTTTTACCAAGTAAGGTGTCAAGTCCCTCTTCTTCGCTTCTAAAATCGCAAGAGGTAAGAATTTCCTCAACCCACCATTTATTGCAGGAAGCAGCAGAAAGAATACAACCCATTAGATGATATTTGCCATTTGCGTGGCAGAAATTATGTAAAGCTCCACACTCATTTTCTACAAATGAATCCTGTGAAATAAATACAGTTCCACTTGTTCCAAGGGAAATGTTACATGCACCACTTGATGCAATACCAGTTCCAATAGCTGCACCAGCATTATCACCAGCACCAATTGCAACTGTAACCTTGCCAAGACCAAGCTTGCTTGATACCTCTGGTAAAAGCTCGCCAATTTTCTCGTAGGATTCAAAAAGAGTGGGGAGAGTGTCTGAATTTACAGAGCAAATTTGACACATTTCATCTGACCAGCATCTGTTTTTTACATCTAAAAGTAGCATACCACTTGCATCTGAGTAGTCAGTTGCAAACACTCCACTTAGCTTGTAAGCGAGGTAGTCCTTAGGTAGCATAATTTTCTTTATTTTAGTAAAATTCTCTGGCTCATTTTCCTTGACCCAAAGAATTTTTGGAGCAGTAAAGCCTGCGAAAGCAATGTTAGCAGTAAGCTCCATTAGCTTTTCTTTGCCAACTACTTTATTTAAGTAGTCAGTTTGCTTTGAGGTTCTACCATCGTTCCACAAAATAGCAGGGCGAATAATATCGTCATTTTCATCAAGCAAAACAAGACCATGCATTTGTCCACCAAAGGAAATTCCCTTAACGCTTGATTTGTCAGTACCGTCAAGTAGCTCATAGAGACCATCGAGCGTTGCATTATACCAATCAACAGGGTTTTGCTCACTCCAGCCTGATTGTGGATAGAAAATTGGATATTCACGGCTAACGGTTTTTTCAATTTCACCATTTGCCCCGACTAAAAGTATTTTAACAGATGAGGTACCTAAATCAATACCAATAAATCTATTCATATTAACTAAAAAGCACGCTGTTTACAATGCTCTCAAGCATTTCTTGTCTGCCACTGCCTGGTAGGCTTGCATTGCCAAGCTTTTCAGCATAAGCTGAAAGCTCCTCTAAGCTTGTTTCTCCTTTAAGAATTTTTTGACCGATTTCAGTATTGTAATAGCTTGAATATCTTTCTTTTTTGAATTCATCTAAGCGACCATCCTCAATAAGCTCAGCAGCCTTAATAAGACCAAGAGCAAATGTGTCCATGCCAAGAATAAAGCCGATAAACATATCTTCATATGTATATGAAGGACGACGATTTTTAGCATCAAAGTTAAAGCCACCGGTAAGACCACCAGCGTTTAATACCTCAAGCATACAAAGAGTTGCTGTGTAAACATCAAATGGGAATTCGTCAGTGTCCCAACCAAGTAAATAGTCACCTTGGTTAGCATCAATTGAGCCTAGCATACCATTAATAGCACTAATTCTTAAATCGTGCTCAAATGTGTGACCAGCTAAAGTTGCGTGGTTAGCCTCAATATTCATTTTAAAGTCCTTTTCAAGACCATGTGCCTTTAAGAAGCCAATAGCAGTAGCAGCATCGAAATCATATTGATGCTTCATTGGTTCCTTTGGCTTAGGCTCAATATAAAAATCACCAGTAAAGCCAATAGAACGACCATATTTAACAGCCATTTTCATAAGCTTAGCAATATTTTCTTGCTCAAATTTAACATCTGTATTAAGAAGAGTTTCATAACCCTCACGTCCACCCCAGAAAACATAGCCACGACCACCAAGCTTAACAGTAATGTCAAGAGCCTTCTTTACTTGTGCAGCGGCAAAAGCAAATACCTCAGCACTATTTGAAGAGCCGGCACCATTGCAGAAGCGTGGGTTAGAGAACATATTAGCAGTTCCCCAAAGACACTTTATTCCGGTTTGATTCATCTTTTCAAGGATATAGTCGGATATTTCATCAAGACGTCGATTTGTCTCCTTAATATCATCTGCCTCAGGCACAATATCAACATCGTGGAAGCAGAAATACTCAATGCCAAGCTTTTGCATAAATTCAAAGCCGGCATCAACCTTAGCCTTTGCGTGCTCCATAGTGCCATATTCAGCACCAAAGGACTTGTTAGCAACACCACGACCAAACATATCTGTGCCCTCAGCACAAAGGTTGTGCCACCAAGCCATAGCAAAAGGTAAATGCTCACTCATTTTTTTGCCCATAATTACTCTGTCGGCATCGTAATACTTAAAAGCAAATGGATTTTTGCTCTTAGGACCCTCATATTTAATTTTTCCTACATTGAAAATTTCGCTCATTTTATTTATTCTCCTATAAAAATATTTCTATTTAATCTGCCATTTTCCTTTAAAAATAAAGGAATTTTATCAAGTGGAGCATCAGACGTAACCGTACTGCCACCATCATATTTGTTGCCAGTCCATACATCTACCCATAAATTTTCTTTAGGTAAATATACCTTTCGTGAATATTCATTTTCATATATAATAGGCGCAACCAAAAGGTCAGTGCCAAACATATACTCGTCGTCAATTTCCCAAGCGTTCTTATCACTTGGAAAATCATAAAATAGTGGTCGCATAGGTGGTGTGCCATTTTCGTGTGCCTCCGCCATTAGCTCTTTAATGTATGGCTTTAATCTTTCACGAATGAATATGTATTTAGTGAAGATTTTTTCATTTTCCTCACCATAAGACCAAATTTCATTTGGAGCGCCTGTGCCACAAATACCAGCACCGCTTATTGGCTCTTCATTATCCTCGTGCGTTTCGTTCCATGGATTACGACAGCCGTGTAAACGCAAAACAGGGCAGAAGGTTGCATATTCAAACCATCTTGCAATAAGCTTTCTATATTCGGGGTCGTCATTTGTGCCACCATCAAAGCCACCAACATCGGTAGTCCACCAAGGTATGCCACTCATTGCCATATTAAGACCAGCACGTACTTGACACCTAAGCGCCTCGTATGTTGCCATAACATCGCCTGACCATACAAGCGCACCATATCGTTGCGAGCCAAGCCAAGCGCATCTTATGAGGTTAAGAATGCTTTCTTGTCCCTCTTTTTTCATTCCTTCATAGAAATTCTGTGCATATTTTTGTGGGTATATGTTTCCAACCTCAAGGCAGTCACCTAAATGATACATATGATTATCAAAATCATAAAAATCGTACTCTGGCTCAGCCTCGTCAAGCCAAAAAATCTTAATACCCTTGCTATAATAATTCTTTTTTGCCTTATCCCAAACAAATTCACCGGCTTCTTTGTTAGTTGTATCATAGAAAACCGCAGGGGCAACGCATTCAGTATGGTTGCGCCTACCATGATAGTTTTTAATCAAATAACCCTTTTCTTCCATCTCTTGATAGTTATTACTATCAAACTGGACAGTCGGCCAAACGGAAACCATAAGCTCAGTTCCCATTTCCTTTAATTCCTTCACCATACCCTCGGGGTCAGGGAAGTAGTTTAAATCGAACTTAAAATCACCTTGATGTGGCCAATGGAAAAAGTCGCAAACGATTACCGAGAGAGGAATGCCTCTTTCCTTATAGCCACGCGCCACCTCAAGTAGCTCACTCTGTGACCAATAACGAAGCTTTGATTGCCAAAAGCCCATAGCATATTCTGGCATCATAGGTGGCTTTCCGGTTATAGTCATGTATCGTTCCAAAATATCACGTGGAGAATTCTCAACTATTACTAAATAATCAATCTCCTCGCCCATTTCAGCCGACCACGTGGTTATATTTGTACCAAAAGACACCTCACCAATTGATGGCATATGCCAGACAAATCCATAACCAAGACTTGATACATAAAAGGGAACAGAGGCTTGTGAATTTCTTTGTGCAAGCTCAAGGGTAGAGCCCTTTAAATCGAGTATTGGCTGTTGGTATTGACCCATACCAAATATCTTTTCGCCCTCGTTTGCATTAAAGCTAACCTTTATTCTGTATTTACCATTATCAAGTGCTTTCCATTCATGTCCCTTAACCTTAAGAGGCTTACCTGTATAATGCTCCTCTAAAAGTAGCTTGTCAGCTTTATAATAAAAGCAAATTTTTCCGTCCTTATCTATGGTTGCCCTTGCATTACCATTCGTAATTTCGGCAAATTCATCGCCAATCTTAATTTCAGACTTTACATCACATACAGGCAAAAGAGCATAGTTCCTTGTTCCAAAACTATTGTCCTTACGTGCCCTGACACGTAGGCAATTTGCACCGTAAGGCTCGATTTTTATATAGTCGCTCTCGTTTTTAAAAACGAGAGAATTATTATCTTTAGAAAACATATAAAGCCTCCTTGACACATACTGAAATAATTATAACATTTTGTGGTAAAAAATTCAAGATAAAACACATCTAATTAGAAAATTAGTTACATCTTTTTTTATTTTTTCCTCGCGCGTATTGAAAAACGCGTTATAATGTGATAATATTATATATAGGATTTTACTATGCTAAAGCAAAGGAGAAGATTATGCTTGATTTTGCAAAGGATAAAAAGCTATGGGAAAATGTAAGGTTTAGCGAGGATTTCGCACGCCATCGTGAGGAAATACTGGCAAAGTATGAAAAAAGCTTTGATGTTGAGCCATCTCCTCACACAGTAGAGGAGATTTTAAGTAAGGACGACCATGGTAAGTGGGCGCGTTCATTAAATCAACTTCAAACCTCAGCACTTTTATCGCTCATATATCCTGACAATGAGGAGTATTATAACAACCTATTAAAAATCGTTTGGGCATACTGTGATACATATACCTGGGCACCTCTTGGTCACTATAACAGCTACTATAATAGAACTCCTGACGACTATGATATTGGCTTAATTGACATCTTTGCATCAAGCGTTGCATTTTCACTTGCAGAAATTAAAAATCTCTTTAGCGATAGGTTTCCACAATTGATTAAAGATAGAATTACAGCGGAAATTCGCCGTAGAACTATTGAGCCATTTGTGGAAAGAAAATACTTCTGGGAAAAGCATCCAAATAACTGGTCAAGCGTTTGTGCTGGTGGTGTTGGTGGCGTTCTTATGTACGAGGACCCAGAGCTATATATGGCACAGAGGGAGCGTCTTGATTCTGCTATGCAGGTTTATATTGATAGCTATGCAGATGATGGCGTTTGTGTAGAGGGCGCTGCATACTGGGGCTTTGGTTTTGGATTTTTTGTTTCATATGCCTTGCTTCAAAGAGAGCTAACAAATGGAGAATATGACTGGTTTAAAAATGAAAAGGTAAAGAGAATAGCTACCTTTATTCAAAAAATGCTTCTCCAAACAAATGTTGTTGCACGCTTTAGTGACTGTAACCCAACTGAAAATTATTGGATAGGCCTTCCTCACATACTTCGTGATATTTATGGTGAGGCAGTTGAAAAGCTACCAAAAACAGCAGGTACAATAATTGCCTACACACACTTTAATTTTTCACTTCGTTCAATAATTTACTACAAGCCAGAATATACAACGGAAAAGGTTGCTGAAAATGTTACATATAACATGGAAAGCACAGCCTATTTTACAAAGCGTACAAAATATTATGGCTTTGCCGCAAAGGGCGGTAATAATGGTGAAAGCCACAACCACAATGATGTTGGCTCATTTATATTAGCAAGAAACGATAAGCAAATTCTTTGCGATATTGGTGCTGGCGCATATAGTGAGGGCTATCACACAAATAAAAGATATACATTCTTCCACCCATCATCGTTTTCACACAACCTACCATTCTTCGATGGTATAGGTCAAGACGGTTATCGTCGTCAAGATGTAAAAATTGATTACAATCAAGAGGAAGAAAGCATATATATGGACTTTACTCGTGGCTATGGTATTGATTATCTTGAAAAGGCAGAGAGAAAGTTCTATTTTGAGGACTCTAAAATTACTCTTTGTGATAAATTCACAATGAAAAAGGACAGTGAAATCACTGAGCGCTTTGTTTCATTTATTGAGCCAGTGGTTGATGGCAAAAATGTTATTTTAGATGACCTTGTTCTTTCACCAAAGGATGAAATCATTCCAAAAATCACACTTGAAAGTCATCCAGGTCATATAGGTGGTACAATAGACAATGTTTATTGCATTGACTATGTTTTAACTAACAAAAAAACAGATTTTACAATTGAGTTTATAACCCCAAAAGAATAAAAATTGAAGGAGCTTTTATGAGCGCAAGCACAATTTCGACAATAATAATTGTGGCATTTTTTGTGTGCTTAGCATTCGGTTTTATAAAAGGCATTTTAAGAAGTGCAATTAAGAGTAGCGTAGATTTTCTTGTTGCGATAATAAGTATAACGATCCCACTACCAATTACTAAGATTTTCACAAGATTACTTGTTGATACCAGAATTTTAGGAAAATTAACGGATTTACTGCTGGAGAAATTACCCGCGGGGGCGGATACATATGTTGCTTATATTAAGGAATATCTGTCAAATGACGCAACAGCTAAGCCAATTACGGAAATAGCTGAATTGATAACAGCACTTCCTACCATACTCTTATCCCCAATATTTTACATCTTGGTCTTTATAATTGTTTTTGGAATACTTTCAGTAGTGGCATTTTTATTTAAAACTATAATGTGTCCAAAAATCAAAAAATTTGGATTTAGACTTGTTGGTGGAATAATTAATGCACTTGCTTCTGCGGTTATGTTTGCTGTAATTATCATTCCTATTGCTGGCTATTCCAATTTTGTGGGCAATGTTTCACAGCATTGTATAGAGGTAATTGAGGCAAATGAAGCTACAAATAACCAAGAAGGTAAGGCAATAGAGGCAAGCTCTGATGCCGATACAAGTAAAACACAAGGCGCACAAGCAAATAAAATCGATTTAACAGGACTAAAGGCCCCTTTAAATTCGGTTTATGAATATGCCAAGCCCATTTCTGACAGTCCTGTGTCAAAAATGGTATATGCTTTGGGTGGTAGGGCTATATTTAACAACCTTACTACAACCAAAATTGATGGTACAGAAATAAAATTAGAGGTTGAAGCCAACGGAATAGTTGACCTATTAGATGCTGGCTTAAGCTTTGTAGGCGTAGAGCCGAAAAATTATAGCACAGAGCAAAAGGATGCTATTAACAATGCAAATGACGCAATCTCTGAGTCTGAATATTTGGCACTTTTAAGCTCAAAGCTTATTTCCTTTGTGGCAAATGAGTATTATCAAGGAAATGATATAATGGGTATTGAAAAGCCTAATTTAGGTGAAAAATTCACCCCAATTCTTGATGATGTATTAGAGGTGTTAAAGGATACAACCTCAGACGATATCAGAAATGATATAAGAACTATTTCAAATATAGCAAACGGTGCTCTTGAGGCAGGTGTCATAAGCGAGGTCACCTCGGAGCAAATTAATATTTGGAAAATAATTGAAAACAAGGAGCTTGTCGAAACTATTTTCGTAGAGCTCTATAGGAATGAAAGAACTCGTAATGTAATTCCATTCATAACAAGCGAGGTTACAAATTATGTATGTGAAATGTACGATGATATAAATAGTACATCCACAGACTTAGGTGATTTTGATTATTCAAATTACTCGGAGGAAACCTTAGCCCTTGAGGCGGTTTATATTACAACCGCTATAAAGGAAATCCACACCTTCCTTGAGCAAGCCAAGCTAAATGAAGGCTTTGACCCAAAGGTTGTTATTATGGAATCAGACCTTGGTGCACTTGGCAGAGGTCTTGAAAACTTACGAGAGGGAATGCTTACAGAAAGACTCTTTAAGTTGCTATTACACGCGGTTTTGCACTCTGAGGCAATAACAGAAACTGGTGTTGTTGATGCAGTTTTAATTAACAACGCAGAAAAGGAAGATGCCGACCTTGAGGGTATGCTTGTTGCAAGGCAAAATATTATGAAGCTTGCAATAGCTATTCAAGAAAAGCAAAGCAGTGAAAAAACCAAGGAGCTAATGGATAATGTAATCGGCTCTATTTTAGAGGATGAGGACAATTCTCTTGGCACAATAGTAAACAAAGATAATTTAACCTCTCTTGGTATGAAGGAGCAGGATGCAGAAAGCATAGAGGGTATTGTTGGCTCTATGATTGATGGTGCAAAGGACTGCGAATTTGAAACAGAAGAGGAAAAGCAAGAGGAAATAGAAAAAACAGAAACTATTATAAGCGCTGTTGGTAATACTGTTCTTGATAAAACAGAGGACAATATGTTTACAACAGATGATAATCAAACCTCAACAACAAATATGACAGCACAAGAATTTGTTGATAGTGTAACAGATTCTAAGCTAACATCTTCTATGATTCAAAGCGCGGTTAAGGATGAAAATGGTGAAATAGTAAATGACCCATATAAAATCCAAAAGGAGCTCAGCGCCGAGGATAAGGAAGAAATATCACAAGCGATTAACAATAGCTATGCACAAGAGGACTTGACAGATGACGAAAGGGCAACCCTTGAGGCACTTGCAAACATCTTTGGCGTAACAATAGAATAAGCAAAAACATTAGCGGAGGATACAAATGGGACTTACAATCGCACAAAAAATTATTAAAGAACATCTTATTTCGGGAGAGATGAAGGTAGGAGAGGAAATTGCATTAAGAATTGACCAAACCTTAACTCAAGATGCCACAGGAACAATGGCGTATCTCGAATTTGAAGCAATAGGAATTCCTCGTGTAAGAACAAAGCTTTCCGTTGCATATATAGACCACAACACACTTCAATCCGGCTTTGAAAATGCAGATGACCACAGATATATTCAGTCAGTTGCAAAGAAATTCGGCTTACGCTTCTCAAGACCTGGCAATGGTATTTGTCACCAAGTTCATCTTGAGCGCTTTGGTGTGCCTGGTATGACACTTATAGGCTCGGATAGCCACACACCAACAGGTGGTGGCATAGGTATGCTTGCAATGGGCGCAGGTGGCCTTGATGTTGCAGTTGCAATGGGT
>JAZOCP010000130.1:0-8178 GCA_045596585.1 Eubacteriales bacterium | reverse complement strand
CTTTATTGCTTCCAACGTCCAAGTAGTAATCGTCCGGCAAAAGCCTCATTAAGAGGATTACCTTGGGAGGCCTGCAAACCGACATAGGATATAAGACTCCGTTTTGTAAGTGTCGCTCGAATACATCGCCTTATCACGCACACAGCAGGTAAAAATCAATTATCGTGGTCAACTGTATTGTTTATTCTTGAGTCGATAATAGGAAGGACAGAGTCGAGCTCCTTTCCCTCAACGGGAACATAGGTATCCTCCTTTTTGTCAGATTTTATCTTTTTAAGAACATAAAATTCAGTTGGTGCAAGTGCAACATAGGTATCCCCATTTATTACGCACTCGTCAATTAGCTCATAAACACTCTCTGAGCCGTCATCATTTGTAAAGGTTAAAAACCTTTTGTTATTGTTCATTATATGCTCCTTTTCTAAGATTATTCTAACATATTATGCCTGTTTAGTCAAATATAAATTATTTTTCAATTTTGTTTTCGCCAAATTGTCGAATAACAATAGTTTCCCTGGTTTCGTATGCCTCGTTTACAAGCTCATCAAATGGTAGGCGATTTTGCTCGGCTATTACCTTTTCAAGCTCTGGTCTTGTCTTAGGGTGACGAGGTGTAAAGACTGTACAGCAGTCCTCGTATGGAAGGGTAGAGGTTTCAAAAGTGCCGATATTTCTTGCGATTTTTATAATATCCTCCTTGTCCATACCAATAAGAGGACGGAAAATAGGAATATCAGTCATTGAGTTTGTAACATTAATTGCTCTCATGGTTTGGCTTGCCACCTGACCTAAGCTCTCACCAGTTATAATAGCCTCACAGTCGTACTGATGCGCAAGTCGAAGTGCAATTGCCATCATATAGCGTCTTAGCATAAGAGTAAAATATTCCTCCTCGCAATTGTCACGAAGTAGCTCTTGAATTTTAGTAAGAGAGAAAACGTGAACACGAAGACGCATTGTGTAGTTGGTTAACTCCTTAGCAAGGGTTAAAACCTTTTCCTTTGCACGCTCAGAGGTATATGGAAAGGATTCAAAGTGAATAGCCTCAAGCTGAACTCCACGCTTAGCCATTAAATAGCCAGCAACAGGGGAGTCAATACCACCAGAAAGAAGTAAAAGACCACGACCACTTGAGCCATAAGGAATTCCACCAGCACCACGCTCCTGTCCTGCGTGAATAAATGCCTCGTGCTCTCTAATTTCAACGCGTACAATAACATCTGGGTTCTTTACATCAACCTTTATTTTTGGAACAGAGGAAAGCACCGCAGCACCCACCTCACCCGAAATTTCTGGAGAGGTCATAGGGAACTTCTTGTCAGAGCGCTTGGACTCTGCCTTGAAGGTTTTATAGCCTGCAAGCTTAGGTGCTAAATGATTTTTAACAACATCTAAAATTGTATCAAGCTTTTTTTCGCAAGCAAAGGCACGGGAAACACCAACAAATCCAAAAACGTGCTTAGCTTGATATGTCATTTCATCAATAGCCTCAAGGCTTTCTTCGTCTAAAGGCTCAATATAAACAGTGCTTTGTGAGTAATAAATCTTAAAGTTGCCAATTCTTAGCGCTCTTTGGCGTAATTGCTTTAGCATCTTAGCCTCAAAATCAGAGCGGTTAGCACCCTTTAAAATTACCTCACCATACTTACAAAGAATTACTTCCTTCATCGAACCTGACCCTCGCCCTTGATAATGTATTTGTGTGTGGTTAATGCCTCAAGACCCATAGGACCTCTTACATGTAGCTTTTGTGTAGAAATACCAATTTCAGCACCCAAGCCAAACTCACCACCGTCAGTAAAGCGAGTAGATGCATTAACATATAAAGCACAGGAGTCAATAGCTCTTGTAAAGTAGGTTGCGTTTTCTTCATTTTTTGTAATAATTGCTTCACTGTGACCAGTTGAATATTTTCTTATGTGGGAAACTGCCTCATATACGTCAGAAACTACACGACAGCTAACTATATAGTCGTCATATTCAGTGTTAAAATCCTCGTCTGTTGCAGGGGTAATACCGTCTAAAATCAGACACGTGTCGGCACATCCGCGAAATTCAAGCATATATTTTCTTGTCATTTCATAGAAACGAGGCAAGAACTCCTTAGCTACACTTTTGTGTACCAAAATCGTCTCAATTGCATTACAAACCGATGGGCGCTGACACTTAGCATTTAAGGCAACATTAAGCGCCATATCTATATCAGCAGACTCATCAACATAAAGGTGACAGTTGCCAGCGCCTGTTTCAATTACAGGCACGGTTGAATTTTCAACAACGTTTTTAATAAGACCCTTGCCACCACGTGGAATAAGCACGTCAACATAGCCACGAAGACCCATTAAAATGTTAGCACTTTCACGTGTGGTGTTCTCAATTAATGAAACAGTATTTTTATCAAATCCCATTTTTAAAAGGGTATCTTGAATAATTTTAACAATAGCCTTGTTTGAGTTGATTGCCTCCTTGCCACCACGTAAAATAACTGCATTACCACTCTTTAAGGAAAGGGTGGCAGCATCAGGGGTAACATTTGGACGTGCCTCATAAATCATACCCACAACACCAAGAGGTACAGCGTGCTTTTCTATTAATAATCCGTTAGGACGTGTCGATATTTCGCACTTTTTGAGTGGGTCTGGTAGCTTAACAATTTCCAAAATTGCATCGCTAATTGCATCAATGCGCGATTCGTTTAATGCAAGACGGTCAAGCATAGCATCAGATATGCCATTTGCCCTTGCATTTGAGAGGTCAATTTTGTTTGCCTCTATAATTTCCTCAGCGCCATTTCTTATATCGCTTGCTATCTCTGTCAATAGCTTATTTCTTTCATCCTCGCTTGCAAGACCTATCTTTAAGGATGCACCCTTTGTCCTTTGTGCAAGCAATAAAATCTCATCATATAGCTCCATATTTACCTCCTTAGCGCTTAGCGGCAAAGTATGTTCCTGTCTTTTTGCCATCTAAAATATCGTATAGGATTCTTGGATTTTCACCATTTAAAATAATCATAGGAATACCGTTTTCAGTCGCAATTTTAGCCGCAGTAATCTTTGCCTGCATGCCACCAGTGCCACGCTCACTACCTGCACCACCGGCATATGCAATAACCTCGTCATTTATTTCTTCAACTCGGCTAATTAATATAGCGTCCTTGTTTTTCCTTGGGTCTTTATTATATAAACCATCAATATCAGAGAGGTTAATTACAATATCAGCATCGCAAGCTATTGCAACGTAAGCAGATAATGTATCATTACCACCAAAACGGATACCATCACAGGAAACGGAGTCATTTTCGTTTACAATAGGCACACAGTTCATCTTAAGTAAAGTATTAAATGTGTTCTTTACAAGTGTTAGACGGTGCTCGTCATCAACTACGTCCTTAGTCATTAAAATTTGCGCAACTGTGTGTGAGTAGTTAGCAAAAAAGTTTTCATAAATCTTCATTAGCTGACTTTGACCAACTGCTGCACAGGCTTGCTTTTCTTCAAGAGTTTTGGGGTACTCAGAAAGAGCAAGCTTAGCATAGCCCGCACCAACAGCGCCCGAGCTTACAACAACAACCTCGTGCCCTGCATTTTTAAAATCAGCAATTGTCTGCACCAAAACCTCAATTCTGCGTAGGTTTAGTGCGCCATTTGGATATGTAAGAGTTGATGTGCCGATTTTTATAACAATTCTTTTACAGCCCTTAATCATAATTATGCCCCCAAAAAAATAAAATTTTACTTGATAAAAGCGCGCAAGTAATATATAATTATAATATAACTATTATAACATAACTAACCGAAATTTCAAGAGGTTTGGAAAGGAAAAGCTATGAAACAAAAAATTTCTGTTGAAATTGCAGGCGTAAAGCTCAGTATTGTAACTGAGGAGGGCGAGGAATATGTTAGAAAAATCGCCGAGAAGGTTGACGGTGACATTCGTCAAATGATGAAATCACAAAGGAATTGCTCCTTAATCGAGGCAGCACTATTTATGGCTATGACCTATTCAAGTCAAGGTGGCGAGGACTCAATGAAGGTAAGAAACCTTGAAACTCAAATTGCACTTTACCAAGCAAACCTTAATCGTATGAGAAAGGAAAATGAGGAGCTTCGCACTCAGCTAAGTGGAAGTCAAGGTCAAGGTATATAATAACAAAGAAAAGAGAAGCTTAAAATGGGAAAAATTCCTGAGGTTTTAGCTCCCGCAGGCTCGTATGATGCCTTAGTTGGCGCTATTATGGGTGGGTGTGATGCCATTTATTTAGGCACAGATATCTTTAATGCAAGAATAAGGGCGGAAAACTTTACTCTTGATAAAATTGAGGATGCAATAAATCTTGCTCACGCGCACCAAAAAAAGGTTTATATCACCTTAAATACCGAGCTTCTTGATAAGGAGCTTGACACAATGCTAAAATACGTAACAAGGCTACATCAAAAGGGCGCTGACGCTTTTATTGTAGCCGATTTTGGCGTTATGTCACTCATAAAAAAGCATCACCCCGAAATCGAGGTGCACGCAAGCACACAAGCAAGCGTGCACAACCTTGACGGTGCAAATTTTTTAAACGATAATTTAGGTGTAAAAAGGACGGTTCTTGCAAGGGAGCTTGATAGAAAAAACATAGAATATATTTCAAAAAACGCAAGGTGCGAAACTGAAATTTTTGTTCACGGCGCACATTGTATGAGCGTGTCGGGGCAATGCCTTATGAGCTACGCCTTAGGTGGCAGAAGTGGCAACCGTGGTGAGTGCGCTCAGCCCTGTCGCTTGCCATATAAAATAGGCACAAATAGCTCCTATCCACTTAGCCTAAAGGATATGTCCCTTGCAAAAAATATAACTGACTTATTAAAGGTCGGCACTGCCTCCTTAAAGATAGAGGGCAGAATGAAGGGACAGGAATATGTAAAGGGCACAAGCGAGATTTTTAGGCGCTTGATTGACGAGAAAAGAAACGCAACAGATGGCGAATATAAGACACTGGGTGGACTTTTTTCACGTCAAGGCTTTACAAATGGCTACTTTTTAGGAAAGATAAATAATGATATGCTTGGTGTCCGTACAGACGAGGACAAGCAACATACAAGCAATATAAAATCAGACGAAATAGAATTAAAAAAAGTGCCACTTGATATTTACTGTGAGGCAAAAATCGGCAAGCCATTTAAGCTAACAATAAATGGAATAGGTGAGTCAGTAATCGTAGAGGGTGCACCTGTTGAAAAGGCAACAAATGCACCTATGGCAGAGGATGATATTAAGAAAAATTTAGTTAAGCTTGGCACAACACCATTTGTAGCTGACAATGTAAAAATCGACCTTGATAATAGTGCAATAGTAAGGGTTAGCGAAATAAATAGGGTAAGGCGCGAGGCAATTTCACTTTTACTAAGTAAAATGTCACCATCGGGTGGTATAGAAAAGGAAATACCAGCCTACACCCCACCAGCTATAAATAAGCCACAAAAAATTAAAATAGCTACATTTGTAAGTAGCGAACAAATACCAGAAAATAGTGACTATTTTGATATCATATTTTTACCACTTGAAAATTATCAAGGTGTAGCCAACGGAATTATAATGCCACCTGTTGTTTTTGATAGCGAGTGGGTGGAGGTAGAAGCTCAGCTTACACACGCTAAGGAAATGGGCGCTAAGTGGGCGCTTGTTTCAAACATAGGTCAAATAACAAGGCTAAAGGAATATGGCTTTGAGCTGATTTTTGACTATCGCTTTAATGCATTTAATAGACCTTGTGTCGAATTTTTAACAAATATGGGTGCAAAAAACCTTGTTATGTCTCCTGAACTGACACTGGCGCAATTACGTCCCTTTGAGGGCTATTTAGTGCTTGCATATGGTAAATTGCCACTTATGACAACGCATAAGTGTGTTTTGAAAAACCACGCATGTAAAACGGGCTGTCAAGGGTATATGACCGACAGGCAGGGCGCAAGCTTTTTTGTGCGTGGTATTGCTAACCACAGGAGCATAATTTACAATAGTGTGCCAATTTATATGGCAGACAAGCAAGAGGAAATTTCAAAATATTCCCACTACTTTATCTTTAGTGATGAGACTAAGGGACAGGTAAGAGAGATAATTGAGGACTACAAAAATAAAAAAGCACCAAGGGGCGCTTTTAGACGAATAAAATAAGAGGTTAAGATGAAACTTGTTTTAGCATCAAAATCTCCACGTAGGCGTGAGATTTTATCAATGGTAACAAATAATTTTACAGTTAGGGTAAGCGAGGCGGACGAGACACACAATGGTATTGACCCATTTTTAGTGCCTGAGCATCTTGCAAAAATCAAGGCAGATGCCACCCCTATTTATGAGGACGAAATTATAATCGGTGCTGATACAATAGTAATATACAAAGGCGAGGTACTCGGTAAGCCAAAAAACAAGGACGAGGCGGTAAAAATGCTTGAGTCACTTTCTGGCACTGTGCATTACGTTGTCAGTGGCGTATGTATTAAATCAAAGAAAAAAAGCGTTAGCTTTTCTGTTACAACCTCAGTAAAAATGAGGGAGCTTGAAAATTGCGAAATATATGCCTACGTTGAAAAATTTAACCCCGTTGACAAGGCTGGCGCGTATGGAATTCAAGAAATGGCAGGCGCATTTGTTGAAGAGATAAATGGCGATTTTTATAACGTAGTTGGCTTGCCACTTTGTAAGCTGATTAGCACACTAAAAAAGGAATTTAATGTTGATTTAATAGGAGATATTTATCTTGACTAAAAACGAAAAGAAAAACAAAATAGCCAAGGTTGTAAGGCTTTTAAAGAAGCAATACCCCGAGGCTATATGTTCACTTGAATATGAGGGCGATCCATATAAGCTACTTGTTATGGGTAGGCTAAGTGCACAATGCACAGACGAAAGGGTCAATATTGTTTGTCGTGAGCTATTTAAGGTCTTTCCAAATGCTAAGGACTTAGCAAATGGCGATATAAATAAAATCGAAGAGATAATTAAGCCCTGTGGACTTTATAAAATGAAGGCGCAAAGCATAAAGGAATCAGCATATCTTTTGCATTATAAATATAATGATATTGTGCCAAATGATATGGACACGCTCCTTTCCTTCCCAGGGGTTGGGCGCAAGATAGCAAATTTGCTCCTTGGTGACCTTTATCATATGCCCGCTATCGTTGCTGATACACATTGTATGCGTATTGCAGGTAGGCTTGGTATGTACCCCGAGGGCGAGAAAAACCCACTTAAAACAGAGAAGATTTTAAGTGAGCTAATAGAGCCAAGTGAGCAGAGTGATTTTTGCCACCGTATGGTGCTCTTTGGCAGAGAATTTTGCACAGCAAAAAGTCCAAAATGCGACACGTGTCCCATAAAAATTGTTTGTAAGGACGAAATTAAGATAAAAAAATTAGGTAGTGAGCACCTTGATGAATGCTTAGATACTGTATGGCGTGTTTTTTCTGAGTTTGAGGTTCCCATTTTCCCACAAGAGGGGGCATTAACCTACAAAAAGGGAATTGAAGAAACAAGGAAAAATGGCGATATTACCTTTTATGGTGCACTACATAATGACAGAGTCATTGGTGTTCTTGGCTTGCGTGAAAATAACCATATCGGTTACTTTTATATAGATAAAATCTACCACCGATTAGGCATAGGCAAGGACCTTTTTAACCTTATGAAAAAGGACACAGGCGCAAGGGTGGTAACGGTTAATGCAATGCCATATGGTGTGCCTGTTTATACCTGTCTTGGCTTTTTACCAACCGATAAGGAGCAAAATGTGGGTGGCGTTATCTTTACCCCTATGCGATATGAAAAATGAAATATGATACGCACATAAAATAAAAAAAGAGCGACAAACAGTCGCTCTTTTTTGTATAACGAAAACCACGCGATAGTCGCGTGGTTCAAAAGAAGTTTAACCGATGAGCAAAAAGAAAACAAGAGAGACAAGAAATATTTTGAGAAAGGCTCCTTTGAAAAGGTGCCCCTTGTGGGTATGCCTTGTGCGGAGCTGTCAGCTTTGCTGACTGAGGGATTATTTGTTAAAATTCAAATATATTGAAAGGCAAAACTGTAAGAATTAGAATATAGTTTATATAAATAAATCCCTCCGTCTGCCTAACGGCATCCACCTCTTCTAACGCACGCCCTACGGGTGCCTTTACAAAGGAGGCATGAAAG